>NZ_JAFMPL010000016.1:0-121029 GCF_019038455.1 Nocardia noduli | reverse complement strand
GTGTACGGGGGAGTGGTCGGGCTTGGTGGCCGAACCAACCCCGCCCGGAGCGAGTTTACGAGCGACCGGTTCGCGGCCGTCTCGCGTCCGAGCGGTCGAAGCGCATGCGCCGAAGGCGCGAGTCTCGACCGCTCGGACGCGAGACAAAGGGGCCGCGAACCACGCGGCCCCGGCCGCAAATCAACACAGCCCGGGTTCGGCTGGGTAGGGTTGTTCGTACGAGCACGAACATTGCTCATGATCGGCGCCGTGCTCATACTTGGGCTCCGGTCATGATGAGGACAGAGGAGGTCGGCTGCGATGGCACAAGAGCAGACCAAGCGCGCCGGGGGCGGCGACGAGGACGAGGGGCCCGAGGGCGCCGAAGCGGCCGGTCAGGAGCGCCGCGAGAAATTGGCGGAAGAGACCGACGACCTGCTCGACGAGATCGATGACGTGCTGGAGGAGAACGCCGAGGACTTCGTCCGCGCGTACGTGCAGAAGGGCGGCCAGTGACAGCAGGTGATCCGATGCGTCTCCAACCGGGGCACGCACTCTCGTCCTTCACCGAACACCTGCGCAGTTACGCACCGGATCTGTTGCCGGGCAACAGATTCGCCGCGATCGACGGCGCCACCGGTTCCTCCGGTGGCGCCGCCAAGGATGTGGCCCCGCACGGGACCACCATCGTCGCGGTCAGTTTCCGCGGCGGTGTGCTGATCGCGGGCGATCGCCGGGCCACCCAGGGAAACCTGCTGGCCAGCAGGGATATGGAGAAGGTGTACATCACCGACACCTATTCGGCGGCCGGTATCGCGGGCACCGCGGGCATGGCCGTCGAGATGGTGCGGTTGTTCGCCGTGGAGTTGGAGCACTACGAGAAGATCGAAGGGATCTCGCTCACATTCGACGGCAAGGCCAACAAGCTGTCGAAGATGGTGCGTGACAACCTTCCCGCGGCCCTGCAGGGTCTGGCGGTGGTGCCGGTGCTGGTCGGTTACGACCAGCACACCACCGATCCGGATCGGGTCGGGCGCATCATCTCCTACGACGTCGTCGGTGGGCGCAGCGAGGAGCGATTCGGCTACGCCGCGGTCGGCTCGGGTTCGATGTTCGCCAAGACGTCGTTGAAGAAGTTGTACGCCAAGGGAATCGACGAGACGCGCGCGTTGCGCATCGCCGTCGAGGCATTGTTCGACGCCGCCGACGACGACACCGCCACCGGCGGGCCCGATCTGGTGCGTCGCATCTATCCCACCGCGGTCCTCATCACCGAGGAAGGCGCCGAAGAGGTGGCCGGAACGCGGCTGGAGGAGATCGCGCGCGAGATCGTCGCCGCACGTGAGGCCGCGCAAGAAGGGAGTGCCCCAGCATGACACTGCCGTACTACGCGTCGGCCGAGCAGATCATGCGCGACAAGACCGAACTCGCGCGCAAGGGGATCGGTCGCGGTCGCAGTGTCATCGTGATGGCGTACGACAAGGGTGTGCTGTTCCTCGCGGAGAATCCGTCCGCGACGCTGCACAAGGTGAGTGAGCTGTACGACCGCGTCGGGTTCGCGGCCGTCGGCAAGTACAACGAATTCGAGAGCCTGCGTCGTGGCGGCATCCTCCAGGCCGATCTGCGGGGATACCAGTACGACCGGCGCGATGTCTCCGGCCGTGCGCTCGCCAACGCCTACGCCCAGACTCTCGGGTCGATCTTCACCGATCAGCTCAAGCCCTACGAGGTCGAGATCTGCATCGCCGAGGTCGGCTATCCGGAGCAGGAGCAGCAGTCGGTGCTCTACCGGATCACCTTCGACGGGTCGATCGTCGACGAACGCGAATACGTGGTGATGGGCGGCACGACCGAGCCGATCCTCACCGCGTTGAAGGGTTCCTACCGGTCCGGCCTGGATCTGAGTTCCGCCATCGACATCGCGGTCAAGGCGTTGCAGGCCGGGATTCCGGAGGGCGCCGACAAGGACAAGCGTTCGCTCGGGGTCGCCGCGCTCGAGGTAGCGACGCTGGAGCAGTCGCGACAGCGCCGTGCCTTCCGGCGCATCCCCAACGCCCAGCTGGAACAGTTGCTCGGCGCGGGGAGCACCCCGGCGGCGTCACCCTCCGACGCGGAGGAATCCGCGCCGGAATCGGCCGGGGAAGACACCCCGAAGCAGCCCGAGTAGGGCGAGCCACACAACCCGCTCGGGCCCGCGCCCGGAATACCGTTCGACGGTCGTTCCGGACGCGGGCCCGAGTTTTTTCCGGCGCCGTGACACTTTTTCCGGTGCTGTGACGCGCCCGACCGCGGGGTGAATTCGCACCGGAAATCCGCCGGTCCGGGTCTATGGAAACGGACAAACCGACCCAAATCGTTGTGAAGACGTATGCATTCGTGTTGTCCGCAGCCCCACGCAACTGCTGGATATGGCTGTAATGTCGATGGTGTGCAGCGACGAATTATGGGGATCGAGACCGAGTTCGGTGTGACATGCACCTTTCACGGTCACCGTCGGCTGTCCCCCGACGAGGTAGCCCGGTACCTGTTCCGCCGGGTGGTGTCCTGGGGCCGTAGCTCTAACGTGTTCCTTCGCAACGGTGCTCGGCTGTACCTCGACGTCGGCTCGCATCCGGAGTACGCGACGGCGGAGTGCGACAACCTGCATCAGCTGGTCACCCACGATCGTGCGGGTGAACGGGTGCTGGAGGAATTGCTGATCGACGCCGAACAGCGATTGGCCGAGGAAGGTATCGGCGGCGATATCTACCTGTTCAAGAACAACACCGACTCCGCGGGAAACTCCTACGGCTGTCACGAGAATTTCCTCGTGGTGCGCGCGGGGGAGTTCTCCAGGATCTCGGATGTGCTCCTGCCGTTCCTGGTGACCCGCCAATTGATCTGCGGTGCGGGCAAAGTGCTGCAGACTCCGAAAGCGGCCACTTTCTGCCTGTCGCAACGGGCCGAGCACATCTGGGAGGGCGTCTCCTCGGCGACCACCCGCTCGCGGCCGATCATCAACACCCGTGACGAGCCGCACGCGGACGCGGAGAAATACCGCCGCCTGCACGTGATCGTCGGTGATTCGAATATGGCCGAGCCGAGCACCATGCTCAAGGTCGGCACGGCGGCACTGGTCCTGGAGATGATCGAGGCCGGGGTTTCCTTCCGCGATTTCGCCCTGGACAACCCGATCCGCGCCATCCGCGAGGTCAGCCACGATCTGACCGGCAGACGCCCCGTTCGGCTGGCGGGCGGACGCCAGGCCAGCGCACTCGACATCCAGCGCGAGTACTACGCCCGCGCCGTCGAACATCTGCGCAACCGCGACCGGGATCCGCAGATCGACCAGGTCGTCGATCTGTGGGGACGCACCCTCGACGCGGTCGAGGCGCAGGATTTCGCCAAGGTCGACACCGAGATCGACTGGGTGATCAAGCGCAAGCTGTTCCAGCGTTACCAGGATCGCTACAGCATGGAGCTGTCCGATCCCAAGATCGCCCAGCTGGATCTGGCCTACCACGACATCAAGCGCGGTCGCGGTGTGTTCGATCTGTTGCAGCGCAAGGGTCTGGCCAAGCGGATCACCGAGGACGAGGCCGTCGACGCCGCCGTCGACACGCCGCCGCAGACCACGCGTGCCAAGCTCCGCGGTGATTTCATCACCGCCGCGCAGGAGGCCGGCCGCGATTTCACCGTCGACTGGGTGCACCTGAAGTTGAACGATCAGGCGCAACGCACGGTGCTCTGCAAAGATCCGTTCCGGTCCGTCGACGAGCGCGTCGACCGGCTGATCGCCTCGATGTAGTACGAGAAATATCGGACCGCCCGCCGCGCCCTCACGAGAGGGGCGCGGCGGGCGGTTTCTCGTGTGCGTGCTGGCTAGCGTGGAAATATGACCGATGACGAACTCCTGAACGAACTGCTCGAGGTCGAGCGTCGCGGCTGGGACGCGCTGTGTTCGAGCTCCGGCGCCGAGTTCTACGGCGCGATCATGACCGAGGACGCGGTGATGGTGCTGGCCAACGGCATGATCATGGACCGCGACACGGTGGTCTCGGCGCTGCGTGACGCACCGCCGTGGCGCGATTACGAGATCGAGGATCCGCGCGTGGTCGGTGTCGGCGCGGACGGCTGGGTTCTGGTCTACATCGGCGTCGCCTACCGCGACGGTGACGAACCCGCGTTCCGCGGTGTGATGTCGACGACCTATGTCCGGCACGAGGGACGATGGCGGCTCGCCTGCTATCAGCAGACCGTCATTCGGAACTGAGGAAGCGGTCGGTGTCGACGGCGTAGCGCAGCAGTACCCGCCCGTGCGGGCGCTGCTCGGTGCCGATGCAGCGCAGCCGGGTGGGCTGGGCGGTCCGATCCAGGTCGGTGGCGGTGAACATCGCCGCCGTCCTGGTGCCGCCGACGGCGATCGGCACCACCTCGGTCTCGATCTCATCGATCAACCCCGCTCGCAGCAGCGCGCCGCCGAGTCGCGCGCCACCGGTCGCGACCACCGTCTCCACCGCGAACCGTGCCCGCAGCACCTTCATCGCGGCGGTGAGATCCACGTGATGGCGTCCGCACACCAGGTAGGGGATCCCCTCGCGACGCAGGTAGGCGAGGTAGCTCGGCGGGGTGGCGGTCGCCACCAGGACGAGCAGATGCCAGCCCGCCATCTCGGTGCCGGGGAATTCCCGATGGGTCCAGCGCACCCGGCCGCGACTGTCCGGCACCACGAACCAGCCCGCCGTGGCGCGGGCGACGACCTCGTCGGGAAGGTGGTCGCGCGCGAGGGCCGAGACCGGGCGATCGGTGGCGGGCAGGATCCGGGGCCGCTGATCGTCGGTGACCAGCGATCCGCTGCCCTCGAGCAGTACTTGCGGCCGATGCCTGCGCATGAGGTCGCGATATCCTTCGTCACCGCCGGGCCAGCGCTCGTCGCGCATCAGGAGTGTGCGAGGTGACACCGCCAGCCGCCCGTCCACCGAAATCGTGTTGTGCGTGATCACCCGGGGCCGTCGCATCGTGCCTCCCTTTCACCGGTCGGATACCCGGTGACCCCTCGGCGAACCGGCGACCCCGCCTACCCCCGTTGCGTCGGCGACCGGACCACCCCGTTCGCGGCCGGGAGTCGATCTACTCCTCGGCCAGGTAGCGCTCCACGGTGTCGACCTTCGAGGTCATCGCGTCGCTGACGCCGGGCCTGATATCGGCCTTGAGCACCAGGCTGCATCGCGGCGCTGCGGCCAGCACGGCATCGGAGGCCGCCTTCACCACCGCCATCACCTCGTCCCATTCGCCTTCGAGGGTGGTGAACATCGCATCGGTGCGATTGGGCAGGCCGCTCGCCCTGACCACCCGCACCGCCTCGGCCACCGCACGTCCGACGTCGACTCCGGTCCCGAGCGGTGTGACGGAAAAGGCGACGATCATTGGCTGCTCCTCGATGTCGGGGGGATTCGCCCGCGCGTAGCGAATCGCGCGCCGCCGCGCACGGACCGCGGAGCGCAGATTACCCTCTATCGAGTGGCGATATCCAAGGTCGAGCGGCTGATGAATCTGGTCATCGCGCTGCTGTCGACCCGGCAGTTCTTGACCGCGGAGCGGATCCGGGACAGCGTCGCGGGGTACGAGGAGTCCGCAAGCGACGAGGCGTTCAGCCGGATGTTCGAACGGGACAAGAACGAGCTACGCGACCTGGGCATTCCGCTGGAAGTCGGTCAGGTGAGCCGGTACTCGACGGTGGAGGGCTACCGGATCAACCGGGACGCCTACGAGCTGCCGGATATCGGGCTGTCCGACGAGGAGGCTGCGGCGGTCGCCGTCGCGGTCCAGATGTGGGAATCCCCCGAACTGGCGGCCGCGGCCGAGGGCGCGCTGCTCAAGTTGCGTGCCGCGGGCGTGCACGTCGAAACCGACTCGGCGGTGGCCTCGGTGCCCGCCGTCCCGGCGCGGACCCGCGGTTCGGAACCGGTACTCGGCAAACTCCTGGCGGCCATCGATGAAGGCCGGGCGGTGCGCTTCGAACATCGCGGCGCCGTCAACGCGCCGTACCTGATGCGCGATGTGGAGCCGTGGGGTGTGGTGACCCATCACGGGCGCTGGTACCTGGTCGGGCACGATCGCGACCGTGACGCCGTGCGCAGTTTCCGGCTCTCGCGCATCGGCGACGACATCACCGCCTACGGTCCGGTCAACACGGTGCACAAGCCCGAAGGTCTCGATCTGCGGTCCATCGTCGACCGCGTCACCAGCGGCGCTCCGGTGAGCGGGGCGGCGACGGTCTGGGTGGCCGAGGGGCGCGGACGCGAGATCCGCAGACTCGGCCGGGTCCTCGGGGAACGCAGTGTCGCGGGCAGGGCGGGCGTCGAGGTCGAGATCCCGATCCGGTCCCGCGACTGGCTGGCGCGGCTGATCACCGGCCTCGGACCGGACGCTGTCGTCATCGCGCCCGAGGAATTGCGTGCCGATGTCGTGGCCAGGCTGCGGTCGGTGCTCGAACGCACGGAGGTGGTGTTGTGAGCAACACCCGCCTGTCCGTGCGACTGTCGCGGCTGCTCAACATGATCCCGTATTTCATCGCCAATCCGGGTATCAGCGCCGCCGAGGCCGCCGCCGATCTCGGCGTGACCACCAAACAGCTCATGAGCGATCTCAATCAGCTGTGGATGTGCGGGCTGCCCGGTTACGGTCCCGGCGATCTGATCGACCTGTCCTTCTCCGAGGAGAGCATCGAGGTCACCTTCTCCGCCGGGATCGACCGGCCGCTGCGGCTGACCTCCACCGAGGCGACGGCCCTGCTCGTCGCGCTGCGCTCGATCGTGGAGATGCCGGGCATGGTCGATCCCACCGCGGCCCACGCGGCCATCGCCAAGATCGAATCGGCGATCGTCGGCGGCGGCGCGCAGATCTCCGAGCCGCGCGATTCCCGGATGCCGCCCGCGGAGGCCCCCGCGGTGGCGACGGTGCGTTCCGCGCTGGCACGCCAGCGGGCGCTGCGCCTGGTCTACTACTCGGCGAGCCGCGACGTGGTCTCCGAGCGGATCGTCGATCCGATCCGGATCGTGCTGGTCGACAACAACAGCTATCTGCAGGCGTGGTGCAGGCAGGCCGAGGGGGTCCGGCTGTTCCGGTTCGACCGGATCGAGGCGGCGACCGAACTCGACGAACCCGCGCGACCGCCCAGTCACGCCACCGAGGCCGCCGCGGCGCTCGACCTGTTCCAGGACGATCCGGCGGTTCCGCTGGCACGTCTGCGGATCCACCCCGATTACGGATGGGTCCTCGATCAGTACCCGATGAATCGGCTGGCGGTCCATCCCGACGGCAGCCTCGACGTCACCATGCGTTTCGCCACCCTGGACTGGATGGCGCGACTGCTGCTCGGCTTCGGCGCGGGAGTGACCGTGCTCGGACCGCCCGAACTGGTCGCCGCGGTGCGGGAACGTTCCGATGCCGCGCTCGCGGTCTACGCGGAGGCAGGGTTCGAGATCCGATGAATGTCGTGGTGCTCGGGGCGGGCAGCATCGGGATCTACGTCGGCGGGAAATTGGCCGCGGCCGGGGCGAAGGTGACCTTCGTCGGCAGACCGAGAATGCTCGACGAGATCACCGCGTCCGGGCTGCGTCTCACCGACCTCGACGGCGGTGATGTGACCGTCGAGCCCTCGGAGTTCGGAACGTCGACCACCCCCGAGGACGCCGGATCGGCGGATCTGGTGCTGGTCACGGTCAAATCGGCGGCGACGGCGAGCGCGGTGCGCGATCTCACCGGCGTCCTGCGGCCGGGCACCCCGGTGCTCAGTCTGCAGAACGGTATCGGCAACGACACCGTGATCAGGGAGATCCTGCCCACCTGCGTCGTGCTGGCGGGCATGGTGATGTTCAATGTCGTGCACCACCCCGGGGGCCGGTTCCACCGGGGCACCGAAGGCGGGATCGCGACGCAGGACGACCCGGCGCTGGCGGCGGCCGCCGCGGTCTTCGACCGCGCGGGACTGGGGTTGCGCCGCTATCGGGATCTGCTCCCGGTGCAGTGGGCCAAACTGCTGCTGAACCTCAACAACCCGATCAACGCGCTGTCCGGGCGACCGTTGCGCGAGGAACTCGCCGACCGCAACTACCGCCGCTGCCTGTCGCTGACCCAGTCCGAGGCGCTGGCCGCGATGAACAGGGCGCGAATTCATCCGGCGCGTCTGACGCCGCTGCCACCGCGGGTGATGACGCGCCTGCTGACCGTGCCCGACGCGGTCTTCGGCCGGGTCGCGGGCCGCGTACTCGCCATCGATCCGATGGCGCGCTCGTCGATGGCCGACGACCTCGCATTCGGGCGCAAGACCGAAATCTCTTGGCTCTGTGGCGAAATCGTCGGACTCGGCGAGATGGTCGGTCTGCCGACACCGGTCAATCAACGGCTCATCGAACTGATCGTCGCGGCCGAAAAGGGCGATCGCCGCACCTGGACGGGGGCCGAACTGCTGGAGCAACTGCGGGCCGCCGCCGGCAGTGTGCGGGGCGAACCTCGGGCGAACAGGGACTGACCCGCCCGTCGCGTCATCCATGGTCCGGTAGCATCGGCATTACCACTTTTTTGGGAGGTACAGATGTCAGGCACGTTCAGCTGGACGCACCTGCTGATCATCGCGTTGCTGTTCGTGGTGCTCTTCGGCGCCAAGCGGCTGCCGGATGCGGCTCGCGGCCTCGGCCGGTCTCTGCGCATCTTCAAGAGCGAAGTCAGCCAGATGCAGAAGGAGGAGACTCCTTCGACCGCGCCGACTCCGCCGCCCGCGCAGCCGTTGCCGCCGGGACAGTCCGCGGCCGAGCCGGTGCCACCGCAGCCGCAGCAGAAGTCGGCCTGAGCGGTCCGTTCCCATCGGGGTGAGTCCGGCTCACCCCGATCAGTGCTGTTCGGCGGACCGTGACATGGTTCGCGGCACCCGACTCAGCGGCTCTCGACTCAGGGACACATCAGACCTATGCGAATCCCATTCGATCCTCGGCGCAGCAAGCGCAGGACGAATCCCGACGGCACCATGTCGTTGGTCGAGCACCTGCAGGAATTGCGCGGCAGGCTGCTGAAATCGCTGGCCGCGATTCTGCTGACCACCGTGATCGGCTTCTTCTGGTACACGCATTCGTTCTTCGGTCTGGAAAGCCTCGGCGATCTGCTGACCGGTCCCTACTGTTCGCTGCCACCCGAGGCGCGTGCCACGTTGACCGCGGACGGGGCGTGCCGACTGCTCGCGACCGCGCCGTTCGAACAGTTCATGCTGCGACTGAAGGTCGGTTTCACCGCGGGTGTGGTGCTGGCCGCACCGGTCTGGCTGTATCAGCTCTGGGCCTTCATCACCCCGGGCCTGTACGCGAAGGAACGGCGCTACGCCGTCGGCTTCGTCGTCTCGGGTTCGGTGCTGTTCGGCGCGGGCGCGGTGCTCGCCTACTTCATCGTCGCGCACGCCCTGCAATTCCTGCTGACCATCGGCGACAACGTCCAGATCACCGCGCTGAGCGGGTCGCAATACTTCTCGATGATCATCCAGTTGCTGATCATCTTCGGCGTCAGTTTCGAAACGCCGCTGATCATCATCGGCCTGAATCTCACCGGTGTGCTGACCTACGTGCGGCTCAAGGCCTGGCGGCGCGGAATCATCTTCGGACTCTTCGTCTTCGCGGCGATCGTCACCCCGCAGGACCCGTTCTCGATGCTGGCCCTGGCCTGCGCGCTGACCGTGCTGTTCGAGGTCGCCGTGCAATTCGCCCGGATCAACGACAAGCGGCGCGCGCGCAAGGACGCCGAAGCGGCCCTGCGCGACGAGGAAGCCTCGGTGCTCGCGGGGCCCGAACCGATCAGGCCCGCCGAGTCGATGTCCGGTTCCGCCGACGCGTCGCGTTCGGTCTCGGACTTCTCCGATACCCTCTGACACCGCCCGCACTGGAACGACCGGCCGCGTTCGCGACACCCGCGACGATCGGCTCTCGCACGTGAACCGAATCATCGCTTCGTCCAAGTGATTCCGAACACCGGAACCCCCGAATCGGCCCGAAGCCGTTTGGACCGCCCGTGTTCGGCTATTGCTGGATCGAACGAGGAGGATCACATGCCCATCAAGTACCGCCAGCGCAAATCCTACGGGCCGCTGAAGCTCAACTTCACCCAGTCGGGTCTGTCCTCATGGGGCATCAAGATCGGCCGCTGGTCCTGGAACTCCCGGACCAAGAAGAACAGCGTCGATCTGCCGGGTCCGCTCAGCTGGCGCCAGCGCTGATCCCGCCGCGCCGGTCGTCGATCGGCGAACGACCGGCGCGGCCGGGGGATCGGTAGGGCGGGATCGGAGAAAATCCATACGACCGGTGTCGTACTCCTCCGATACGCTCTGACGAGTGACAGTTGACCGGTCTCGGACGGGCGAATTGGCGAAATTCTCCGCCGAGTTGAAATTCACCCTCGACCCCTTCCAGCGCGATGCCTGCGCGGCGCTGGAGGACGGGCACGGGGTTCTGGTGTGTGCTCCGACCGGAGCAGGTAAGACCGTCGTCGGCGAATTCGCCGTGCACATGGCCTTGGCCGCCGGGGGGAAGTGCTTCTACACGACGCCGATCAAGGCGCTGTCGAACCAGAAGTTCGCCGATCTGACCGAACGGTACGGGCGCGACCGGGTCGGTCTGTTGACCGGTGACCAGGCGATCAACCCGAACGCCCCGGTGGTCGTGATGACGACCGAGGTCCTGCGCAACATGCTGTACGCGTCCTCGGACGCGCTGCGCGGACTGTCCTTCGTGGTGATGGACGAGGTGCACTACCTGGCCGACCGGTTCCGCGGCGCGGTGTGGGAGGAAGTGATCCTGCATCTGCCCGCCGAGGTGCGGTTGGTCAGCCTGTCGGCCACGGTGAGCAATGCCGAGGAGTTCGGCGCGTGGATGGAGACCGTGCGCGGCGACACCAGCGTCGTGGTCGACGAGACCAGGCCGGTGCCGCTGTGGCAGCACGTCATGGTCGGGCGACGCATGTTCGATCTGTTCGACACCGAGTCCAGCGAGCAGAAGGTGCTGGTCGACGAGGATCTCGTGCGCTACATCAAGCAGCGCGAGGCGGCCGACCGGATGAACGGCTGGGGCGGCGGCCCGCGCGGCCGCGGTGGCGGCAGGCGCGATTTCCGTCCGTTGCCGCGCCCGGAGGTGCTGGCGAAACTGGACGAGGAAGGGCTGCTGCCCGCGATCACGTTCATCTTCAGCCGGGCGGGCTGCGACGGCGCTCTGGCGCAATGCCTGCGGTCGCGGCTCGATCTGAGCCGTGACGCCGATCTCGCCGAGATCGACGCGATCATCGACAGGCATACCGGGGATCTGCCCAAGGGCGATCTGGAGGTGCTCGGCTACTGGGAGTGGCGCGAGGCGCTGCACCGCGGGTTGGCCGCCCACCACGCGGGAATGCTGCCCGCGTTCCGGCACACGGTCGAGGAACTGTTCGTGCGCGGGCTGGTCCGTGCCGTGTTCGCCACCGAAACCCTCGCGCTGGGCATCAACATGCCCGCGCGGACGGTGGTGCTGGAGCGGTTGGTCAAATTCAACGGTGAATCGCACGCCGAACTGACACCGGGGGAGTACACGCAGCTCACCGGACGTGCCGGTCGGCGCGGTATCGATGTCGAGGGCCACGCCGTGGTGCTCTGGCAGCCCGAGGTCGACACCAGCGCGGTCGCGGGTCTCGCCTCGACCAGGACCTACCCGCTGCGCAGTTCGTTCAAGCCCGGCTACAACATGTCCATCAATCTGATCGACCGGATGGGCTCCGACGAGGCGCGGGCACTGCTCGAGCGGTCCTTCGCACAGTTCCAGGCCGATCGCTCGGTGGTCGGGCTGGTGCGCGGCATCGAGCGCAACGAGATGCAGCTGCGCAAATTGCGCGGACAACTCGACGGCGCCGAAGGCGGGTTCCTGGAATACATCTCGCTGCGCGAGCGGATCAAACAGCGCGAGCGTCAGCTCGAACAGCAGACCAGGATGGATCGTCGCGGTGCCGCGGTGACGGCACTGACCGCGTTGCGCCGCGGCGACGTGGTGGCGATTCCGACGGGCAGGCGGGCCGGACTCGCGGTGATCCTGGAGCCGGACGCGACACCGGGGGATCCGCGTCCGCTCGTTCTCACCGAGGACAAATGGGCAGGCCGGGTCTCGGTCGCCGACTTCCCGGTGCCCGCCGAGGCGCTCGGGCATATGCGGCTGCCGCGGCGGGTCGACCACAGGACCGCGCGCATCAGGCGTGATCTGGCCTCCGCGCTGCGCGACACCGGGATCTCGGTGCCGGGCAGGCAGCGCAGGAACAAGCGCTCGGGTGCGGCCGACGACAGGGAACTGTCCACGCTGCGCCGCAGTCTGCGTTCGCATCCGGCGCACACCCGCGCCGATCGGGAGCAGATGAGCCGGGTCGGCGAACGCTACAACCGCCTGAGCCGCGAGACCGACTCCATGCGCCAGAAGGTTGCCGCCACCACGAATTCGCTGGCACGCACCTTCGACCGGATTCTCGGGCTGCTCGAGGAGCGCGGTTTCGTGCACGCGGGCGAGGTGACCGCGGACGGACGCAGGCTCGCGCGCGTCTACGCCGAATGCGATCTGCTCGTCGCCGAATGCCTGCGTCAGGGCCTGTGGCGTGGGCTCGGGCCCGCCGAACTGGCGGGCGTGGTTTCCGCGCTGGTGTTCGAATCGCGGCAAGAAGGCGGTTACCTCGGCGCCACCGGTCCGACCGAACCGATTCGGCGCGCGATCGGCGCGACCATCGGTGTGTGGAGCCAGCTGCGGACCGACGAGGCCCGGCACAAACTCGCGCCAACCAGGGAACTCGACACCGGTTTCGTCGGCGGTGTCTACAAATGGGCCGGCGGCGAGGGGTTGGCCGAGTCGTTGCTGGCCAGCGGTGATCAGGGGTCGCCGCTGTCGGCGGGCGATTTCGTGCGCTGGTGCAGGCAGGTGATCGATCTGCTCGACCAGATCCACGGCACCGCCGACGACGTCGAGGTGGCCGCTACGGCGGCGAAGGCTGTGCGCGCCATTCGGCGGGGTGTCGTTGCGGTGGACGCCGCGTAGGCGATTCACTTGTGATTTGATTTCTTCGCGTACCGACCGTGGCCGAGGAGTTGTGCTATGCGACTACTCGCCGTCGGGGGGCTACCGTATGTATACCGATGCGAGTGGAGGCAAGCAGATGAGCGGCCCGTACGGACCGAACGACCCCGGGGAGGGACGTAACGATCCCACCCAAGTGTGGGGTGCACAGCAGCCGCAGGGCGGGGCCGCGCCGACCCAGCACTGGGGTGGTCAGAATCCGGAGCAGGCGCAGCCGACCCAGCAGTGGGGCCAGCAGCAGCCGCCGCAGACCGGTGGTCAGCCCCAGCAGCAGTGGGGTCAGTCCCAGCCCCAGTGGGGGCAGCAGCCACCGCAGACCGGTGCTCAACCGCAGCAGCAGTGGGGTCAGTCCCAGCCCCAGTGGGGCCAGCAGCAGCCACCGCAGGACTGGAACCAGCAGCCGCAGCAGCAGTGGGCGCAGCAGCAGCCGCCGCAGCAGTGGCATCCCGGTCAGCCGACGCCGCCCTCCAGCGGTGGCAAGGGCAAGGGGCTGTTCATCGGCCTCGGCATCCTCGGCGTGCTGGTCGTCGGCGCGATCGTCGCGCTGGTGGTCGTGCTGACCTCGAAGGACAAGCTGGACCAGGCCGCCGTGCAGGAGGGGGTGAAGAAGGTGCTCACCGATTCCTACGGCATCCAGGACGTCGACGGCGTCTCCTGCCCGTCCGGCCAGGAGGTCAAGGTCGACGCCACCTTCGAATGCACCCTCCAGGTGAGCGGTGAGCAGAAGAAGGTCAACGTCAAGATCACCAACGAGAACGGGACCTACGAGGTCGGTCGCCCGAGCTGAGTTAGCCGATCGCCGAGAGGTGCGCGGGGTTGCGCCGAGCCCGGCCGTTCGTGAATTCCGCTGGGGGCGGGGGAATTCAGTCGGTCGGGCTCCGTCGTGTCAGTGCGATCTCGGCGCGCCGAGCGCGGTGATCAGGCGGGTGACGGGACTTTCCGCGTTGTACTTCGTGGCCAGTTCGCGCAGCCGATCCGGGTCGGCGGGCGCGGTGGGCAGGGTGTCGGCGCGGGAGAGGTCGACCTCGGCGTCGCGGACCACACGCACGACGGGGGCGGCGGCCTTCAGATAGTCGTCCGCGGCGCGGAGTTTGGCGCGCACGCCCGCGGCGAGTTCGGATTCCGGGTCCTCGACCGCGGCGATCAGGGCTTCCAGCGATCCGAAGCGGGTGATCAGCGTCGACGCCGATTTCTCGCCGATTCCGGCGACGCCGGGCAGTCCGTCGGAGGCGTCACCGCGCAGGGTCGCCAGGTCGGCGTAGGCCGGACCCGCGTTCGGCACGGGCACACCGTATTTCGCGGCGACCTCGGCCGGGCCGAACAGTTCGGCCTTGGCCAGACCGCGACCGGCGTAGAGCACGCGCACCGGCGGCGCGGGATCGTCGCGGACCAGTTGCAACAGGTCGCGATCACCGCTGACGACCACCACCGGGTCGGTGCGTTCCCGCGAGGCGAGGGTGCCGAGTACGTCGTCGGCCTCCAGTCCGTCCGCGCCGCCGGTGGCGATTCCCGCCGCGGCGAGCACCTCGAGGATCATGTCGACCTGCGGGGTCAGTTTGTCGGGTACTTCCTCCGCGCCGTCGGCCGCGCCGACCGTCGCGTCGAGGCGGTGCGCCTTGTAGGAGGGCACCAGGTCGACGCGGAATCCCGGACGCCAGTCCAGGTCGAGGCACACCACCAACCGGCTCGGCGAGTGTTTGGTGATCAGCGAGGCGACCATATCGGTGAAACCGCGCAGCGCGTTCACCGAACGACCGTCGGGGGCGGTGATCTTGTCCGGGATGGCGTAGAACGCCCGGAACCACAGGCTGGCCCCGTCGAGGAGCAGCAGGGGCGCACCGGAAGTCGCAGAGGTCACGCGCAGAGGCTACCTTTCCACGCCGACAAGTCCCCGGACTTCGCCGTCGCCGCACCCGCGTCGCGGGGCGGAAACCGCACCTCACCTTTGTTCGGGTTCGCGCGGCCGCGGTCGGCGGGTAACGTCGGACCCTATGAGTTCGCACACGGAGTCCAGGTTCGCGGCGGATGTGTACGGAGAGCGGCTGGAGCGGGCGGTGGAGTTGATGCGGGTCGCGCATCTGGACGCCCTGCTCATCACGCCCGGCCCCGATCTGCGGTATCTGATCGGCTCGGCGGCCGAATCCTTCGAACGGCTGACCTGCCTGGTGATCCCGGCCGACGGTGCGACACCGTCGGTGGTGATCCCGAAATTGGAGTTGGCCTCGCTGTCCGGTTCGGCGGCGGGTGAACTCGGCCTACAGATACTCGACTGGGTCGACGGCGTGGACCCCTATCAGCTGGTGAAATCCACCCTGCACGCCGGTTCGCGGGTCGCGGTGGCCGACGCGATGCCCGCTCTGCATCTGATCCCGCTCGCCCAGTCCGTCAGCGGCCTGCCCGCATCGGCCACCCCGGTCCTGCGTGAATTGCGGATGATCAAGGGGGACGCGGAAATCGACGCGCTGCGCCGGGCGGGCGCCGCCATCGACCGGGTGCACGCGCGCATGGGGGAGTTCCTCGCCGCGGGGCGCACCGAAGCCGAGGTCGGCGCCGCGATCGAACGGGCGATCGTCGAGGAAGGCCATCTCGAGGCGGCGTTCGTCATCGTCGGCAGCGGCCCGCACGGCGCCGATCCGCACCACCACGTCTCCGAACGTCGGATCGAACGCGGCGACGTGGTGGTCATCGATATCGGCGGCCCCGTGGAACCCGGCTATTTCTCCGATTCGACCCGGACCTATGTCCTCGGTGAACCCGCCTCCGAGGTGGCCGCGAAATTCGACGTCCTCGAACAGGCGCAGGCCGCCGCCGTCGCCGCGGCACGTCCGGGCGTCACCGCGGCTTCGGTGGACGCGGCGGCGCGAGAGGTGTTGACCGAGGCCGGTTTCGGCGCGGCGTTCGTGCACCGCACCGGCCACGGCATCGGGTTGTCGGTGCACGAGGAGCCCTACATCGTCGCGGGTAACGACCTGGTGCTGCGGCCGGGTATGGCCTTCAGCATCGAGCCCGGCATCTACTTCCGCGGCGAATGGGGCGCGCGTATCGAGGACATCGTCATCGTCACCGAGGACGGTTGCGAGTCGATGAACCACCGCCCGCACGGACTGACGGTGCTGTAGGCGACCGCGGCGGACTGAAACGGGCCACCACGGCTCATTGTCCGGCGCGGTCACCGGGCGATATAGGGCGAAGCCATATCGGCAGCCGGTGTCCTCGGCGAGTGCGTGTGGCGCCGGTGTGCCCGGCGCCGTACGCGGTGCTGTTCAGCGCAGGGTGCTGCTGGACAACACGCGGGCGACCTGGATCGCCAGCACGACGCGCGTCGGGTTCTCCCGCGGAACCCGGTAGCGGCCCGCGTAGCGCGCCACCGCGTCGGCGACGTCGGCGGGATCGTCCAGGACGGTGGCGGGCCCTTCCAGGGTGAGCCACCGGATCCCGTCCACCTGGCTCACCGCCGCGTACCCGGAGCGGCGCGTGTTGCGCACTTTCACCGAACCGTCGTTGGTGATCACGCGCGCGATCCCGGCCTCGGGATCCCAGGTGAATCCGACCGCGACGACGTGCGGGGTGCCGTCGGCGCGCAGGGTGGTCAGGGTGGCGAGATGCCGTTCGGTCACGAATTCGAGGGCGGTCGGCGTCAGTCGCGCGGTGGTTGTCGGCATCCCCCGACCGTAGCCGCCGATGTCCGCGCAGGTCACGAGGGGACCGGTGGCGGCACGGGCGCACGGACGGCAATGACAGACTGTCCGCATGGGATTGCGAGGTGGGCGTGGAATCGCCGACGGGCCTGTGCTGGTGCTCGGCGGGCGCAGCGAGATGGGTATCCAGGTGGCGCGGCGGTTGGCGCCCGGCCGGGTGGTGATCCTGGCCGCGCGTCGCCGCGGTGATCTCGACGGCGAGATCGCGACACTGCGAGACGCGGGGGCCACGGACGTGCACACCGTCGAATTCGACGCCGACGACACCGCGAGCCATCCCGCGCTGCTGGAGAAGATCGACGCCGAGCACGGCGGGATCGGCGTCGCGGTGCTCGCCTTCGGCGTACTCGGCGATCAGGCACGCGCGGAACAGGACCCGGCGCACGCGCTGGCGGTGGTGCACACCGATTACCTGGCCCAGATCAGCGTGCTGACCATCCTCGCGAACCTCATGCGGGCCCGTGGCTCGGGGCAACTGGTGGTCTTCAGCTCGGTGGCGGGCGCGCGGGTGCGCCGCGCCAACTACGTCTACGGGTCGGCCAAGGCCGGACTCGACGGATTCGCGACCGGATTGTCGGATGCCCTGCGCGGCAGCGGTGTTCGGCTGCTGCTGATGCGCCCCGGTTTCGTCATCGGGCGCATGACCGAGGGCATGGAACCGGCCCCGCTGTCGAGTACCGTCGACCAGGTCGCCGACGCGGTGGTCCGTGGTCTGCGCCGGGGCTCCGCCCGCGTGTGGGTGCCTCGGATCTTCCAGCCGATCTACGCCGTCGTCCGTTTCGTCCCGCAATCGGTCTGGCGTCGGATGCCGCGGTGACGAAGGTATGGCCGGGGCCTCCGATCGCGGTGATCGGGATCGGCGCCGACGGCTGGGACGGACTCGGGGCGACGGCGCGGCGCGAGGTCGCGGCGTGCGAGGTGCTGTTCGGCTCGCCGCGCCAGTTGGCGCTGATTCCCGATGACGTCACCGGCGAGCGGGTGCGGTGGCCGTCGCCGCTGGTACCCGCCCTGCCCGGTCTGCTCGAGACCAACGCGGGCGCGCGGATAGGTGTGCTGGCCAGCGGTGATCCGATGTACTACGGGATCGGTGTCACGCTGGCCCGACTCGTCGGCGCGCGAGCGCTGCGGGTGTTCCCGCAGCCGTCGTCGGTATCGCTGGCCTGCGCGCGGCTGGGGTGGCCGCTGGCCGATGTCCCGGTGGTGAGCGTGGTCGGCAGACCCCTGGCGACGGTACTGCCCGAACTCGGCGACGGACGCCGGATCCTGGTGCTCAGCGCCGATCAGCACACCCCGGCCGCGCTGGCCGAACTTCTGCGGGACAACGGTTTCGGCGCGTCGAACCTGACGGTGCTCGAACAACTCGGTGGCCCCGACGAGTGCCTGGCGGCCGGTGTCGCGGCCGAATGGCGAAGGGGCGAGGGTGATCCGCTGAATATCGTCGCGATCGAGTGCGTGGGCGATCCGGCCCGCGCGCGGGCCACCCGGGTGCCCGGCCTGCCCGACGAGATGTACAGCGGCGACGGACAACTCACCAAATCCGAGGTGCGCGCGCTGACGCTGGCCGCGCTCGCGCCCGCGCCGGGCGAACTGCTGTGGGATATCGGCGGCGGGTCCGGCACCATCGCGATCGAATGGTGCCGGACGCATCCGGCGTGCCGGGCGGTGACGTTCGAACAGCACGAGGCGCGACGTCGGCAGATCGCGGGTAATGCCGCCGCGCTGGGCGTGCCGCAGGTCGTCGTCCGCGGCGCGGCCCCCGAGGAATTGGCGATCGCGGCCGCCGAATCCGGATCGCCCGACGTGATTTTCCTCGGCGGCGGGCTCACCCAGGATGGCCTGCTCGAGACATGTTGGTCGTATGTGCGACATGGCGGGAGGTTGGTGGCGAACGCGGTCACCGCCGAATCGGAATCGCTGCTGCTGACCTGGGCCGACAGTCACGGAGGTGAGTTGCGAAAGTTTCAGATCTATCGGGCCGAGCCGCTCGGCGGCTTCACGGCGTGGCGCCCACAGTTACCGGTAACTCAGTGGTCGGTACGGAAAATACTGTCGTAGCAGACCGGAAATACCGGAACTCCAGGTGAAACAGCGGGAGTCGGGCGGTAGGGTCGGTGGCCGAGATCCGATAGTTATCGGACTTCAGGTTTCTAATGGGGAGATTGATGAAGTACAAGAAGTTCGCCGCCACCGCGATCCTCGCGGTCGCCGCCACCGGCATCGCCTCCGGCACCTCCGGCGCCGCGCCTTCCGCACCGGCCCCGGCCGTGCAGAACCAGCCCGTGGCCGGCGTGCAGGGCACGGATCAGGGCGTCGGCTACACAGTGCAGGCGCTCGACAAGTCGATCGTCGCCGCGGTCACCGGCGGATCGTTCGCCTTCGACGCCGACAAGAAGTACGTCACGGTCACGAACGCCGACGGCGCGGTGGTCACCTCCATCCCGTTGCAGGCGAAGGTCGGTGAGGAGCTCATCTCCATCGCCGCCACCATCGATCCGACGGCGCAGCAGTTGACGCTGACCCCGGATGCCAAGCCCACCGCCGACGCGGTCGCCAGGCACGCCGAGGCCATCGGTTCGCAGGACTGGTTCTTCAGCGAGTTGCAGCGCGCGTCCCTGGGCGCCGTCATCGGCGGGATCATCGGATTCTTCTTCTTCGGCATCGGCCTGCCGGTGGGTGCGCTGATCGGCCTGCTGATCGCGGGTGGTCCGAACCTGATCAACGCGGGCATCGCCTACTTCAGCGGGCAGCCCTGAGGGTTCTGATTCTGGGCGGTTCCCGGGAAGCCAGGGAACTCGCCGCAGCGACGTCCGGTGAGCGGGGATTGGAGATCGTCTCCTCGCTCGCCGGTCGCGTGCGCGATCCGCATCTGCCCGAGGGGCAGGTGCGGATCGGCGGTTTCGGCGGCACCGAGAAACTTCGCGACTGGCTTGCGGCCGAGGATATCGGCGCCGTCGTCAACGCGACCCATCCCTTCGCCGCGCGAATCGGCGCGAACACCGCCGTCGCCACCGCGGCGCTCGGCATCCCGCTGTTGCGGATACTGCGGCCCGCGTGGAGCGAACAACCGGGCGACCGCTGGACCAGGGTCGCCGACCTCGACGCCGCCGCTCGAGCCCTGACCGCATTCGGCGACCGGGTCTTCCTGACCATCGGCCGCCAGGGCGTCGGCGCGTTCGCGGCCCTGACCCGGCAGTGGTTCTTGATCCGCGCCATCGACCCGCCGGACGGCGCGTTGCCGCCGAAGCACGAATTACTGCTGACCCGTGGACCTTTCGCGGTCGACGACGAGATCGCGCTGCTGTCCGACCGGCGGATCGACGTGCTGGTGACCAAGGACAGCGGCGGCGATCAGACCGAGGCGAAACTCGTGGCGGCCCGCGCCGCCCGACTTCCCGTCGTCGTCGTGGACCGGCCCGCGCTGCCGGAGGGCGTCGCCGCGGTGGAAACCGTCGAGCAGGCGCGGGAATGGTTGCTGCGCACGGCGGTTCGGTCCGATCAGGATTCCACCCGCTGAACCCGGAGCAGTTCGGGGAGGCGCTCGAACCATTCGAGTACGGCCGTTTCGTAACCGATGCCGAATTCCAGGGTGGCCCGCTGGTGCGGGGTGAGAGTGTCGGGGTCCTCGGCCCGGTACCGGGCCAGCCGCGTGTGGTGGATGGCGCGGTTGGCGGTGATGATCCGGTCGAGATGACGCGGATCGAGGTGTTCGCCGAAGGACAGCGTCAGCAGCAGCGGGACGCGGATCGTCTCGCTGCCGGGGTCGCGGCCGATCCATTCGCGGAAGGCCGCGCGGCCCGCGTCGGTGATCCGGTACGGCGTCCGGTCGCGCGCACCCGCCTGCCCCTTCTCGACCAGGCCCGCGCTGTCCATCGCGGCCAGTTCGCGGTAGACCTGGCTCTGGGTGATGGTCCAGAAGTCGCCGATGCGCTCCTGGGCGATCGTCACCAGATCCCATCCCGACATCGGACCCTCGTGCAGGAACCCGAGCAGGGAGGCCGCCGTGGAATTCAGGGATTTGCGGCGCTCGGTCGACCGGGTCTCGTTCGCTTCATCCTCACGTTCCATAGTGGAATGTTAGCCGATCGACCCCGCGAGACGAGCGAGGCCGTCAGCGCGTGTATCGGCGGGACGTGTAGACCCGCGGCCCGGCGTCGGTGTCGAAGGACGCGGTGGTGGAGGAGCCGATGATCAGCAGCGTACGCATATCCACCTCGGCGGGATCGAGTTCGTCGAGGGTGACGACCCGCACCGATTCGGTCGGTCCACCGACATCGCGCCCGAGCACGACCGGTGTATCGGGTTTGCGATGTTCGAGCAGCAGCTCGCGCATGGCGGCGACCTGCCAGGTGCGCTGCGACGAGGCCGGGTTGTAGATCGCGATCGCCATATCCGCCGCGGCGACGGCCGAAAGGCGCTGTGCGACAACCTCCCACGGCTTGAGCCGGTCCGAGAGCGAGATCATGGCGTAATCGTGTCCCAGCGGCGCGCCGACCCGGCTGGCGACCGCGTTCGCGGCGGTGAGGCCGGGCAGGACGCGCACCGGAACCCCTTCCCACTGCGGGTCGGCCGATTCCTCCAACACGGCGGCGGCCATCGCGAAAACCCCGGGATCGCCCGAGGAGACCACCGCGACGCGCGCACCCTTGCGAGCGAGATCCAGTGCCATGGCGGCTCTTTCGGATTCCACGCGATTGTCGCTGGCGTGCCTGCGCTGGCCGGGGCGCACCGGCACCCGGTCGATATAGGTGGTGTAGCCGACGAGATCGGTCGCCTCGTCGAGCGCGCGACGCACCTCGGGGGTCGTCCACTCGGCCGACCCCGGCCCGAGCCCGACGACGACGACCTCGCCCGCCGTGCTCGGCGTCACCGAGTCGTCGGCGGTCGCGGGCGACTCGACGACCGCGTGCTGGGCCGCGGCCCGCGCGACCGCGCGTGGAAGCGGGGTGGTGGGCCGGGGGCCGGGAACCAGGGTGATGGAGAAGTACGGGACGTCGGCGTCGTCCACGTCGGCGGCGCGCAACACGCGTTGACGGGTGCTGCTCGCGCGCTCCACGTAGTAGGCGTCGTCGAGCCGTCCCGAATCCGCGAGCGCCTTGCGCACACCGGGGTAGGTGCGGCCGAGTTTCATGATGGCGGCGGCCTCGGTGTCGCGGAGCCTGCGGGTCAGTTCGTCGGTCGGCATGGTCCCCGGCAGCACCGTGAGCACCTGCTCGCCTTCCACCAACGGGGTGCCCAGCGCCGCCGACGCGGCGCTCACCGAGGTGATGCCGGGGATGATCTCGGCCTCGAAGCGGTCGGCGAGCCTGCGATGCATATGCATGTACGAGCTGTAGAACAGCGGATCACCGGCGGCGAGCAGTGCGACGGAACGACCGGCGGCCAGATGCGCCGCGAGGCGTTCGGCGGCCTGTTCGTAGAACTCGTCGATGGCGCCCTGGTACCCGCCGGGGTGATCGGTGGTCTCGGTGGTCACCGGGTAGACCAGATGTTCCTCCAGCTGGCCCGCGCGCATATACGGCGCGGCGATACCGCGCGAGATACTGCGCCCGTGCTTGGCGCTGTGGAAGGCGATCACATCGGCGGATTCGATCACCCTGGCGGCCTTGACGGTCACCAGTTCCGGGTCGCCGGGGCCGAGCCCGACACCCCACAGCTTGCCGGGTGCGCTGATCTCGGTCATTCTTGTTCGCTCGCAATCGCATTCAGCGCCGACGCGGTGATGGCGCTGCCGCCACGCCTGCCCCGGACGGTCAGATACTCGATACCGCCGAAATCGATCAGCGCGTCCTTGGATTCGGCCGCGCCGATGAACCCGACCGGGATACCGAGCACGGCGGCCGGGCGCGGGGCGCCCGCGTCGAGCATGTCGAGCAGGTGGAACAGCGCCGTCGGCGCGTTGCCGATGGCGACGACCGCGCCGCCTAGCCGCTCGCCCCAGAGTTCGAGCGCGGCCGCGGAGCGGGTGTTGGCCATCTTCGCGGCGAGTTCGGGCACCCGCGGATCGGCGAGGGTGCAGATGACCTCGTTGTCGGCGGGCAGACGTTTGCGGGTGACGCCGGAGGCGACCATGTTGGCGTCGCACAGAATCGGCGCCCCGGCGCGCAGCGCGGCCCGTGCCGCGGCGACGACACCGGGGGAGAAGGCGATGTCATCGGCCAGATCGACCTGTCCGCACCCGTGGATCATCCGCACCACGACCTGCGACACATCCGAGGGAAAGCGAGCCAGATCGGCCTCGTCGCGGATCGTCGCGAACGAGCGCCGATAGATCTCGGCCCCGTCGGTGAGGTAATCGGCACGCACGTCGGACATGCGCACCACATTAGGAGGGCGAGGCGAGCACGATCACGCCCGGGTACCGCTTCACGTGCGCGGACGTTCCAGGATGCGCGACATCACGAGGGAACTGCGGGTGCGCCCGACCCGGGTGTTCTCGCGGATCCGCTCGACGGTCGACTCGATTTCGGCCATGTCGGTGGCCATCACGTGCACCAGGGCGTCGGCCTCGCCCGCGATCGTCCAGACACCGACCACCTGCGGGATCGGTTCCAGACTGCGGCGCAGCTCGGCCGGGGTGATGTTGTCGCGGTAGTAGACCTCGACGTAGGCCTCGGTGGTCCAGCCGAGCGCGGCGGGGTTGACCAGCGCGGTGAATCCGGTGATCTGCCCGCTCGAGACCATGCGATCCACCCGGCGCTTCACCGCGGGAGCGGACAGTCCGATGCCGGAACCGATCTCCTGATACGAGGCGCGCGCCGAACGCAGCAGGTGACCCAGAATCCGGCGGTCGATATCGTCCACGTCACATTCTCCTCACGCTACGCAACAATTCGCCGTATTTATCGTCGATTGCGCAATGAATTGCTATTTCTGGCGCAATGGTAGGCGAATTATGGTCGTGGCAGTGGAACGATTCGCGACTACCTCGGGAGCCACGTTGACCTCTGTAGCCACCATGCCCACGTCGGAGTCCGATCCGGTCCGGCGGCAGTCGACACCGCGTCGGTTCGTGATGTGCCGCCCCGATCATTTCGGGGTTTCGTATTCGATCAACCCCTGGATGGATCCGGCCCGACCGGTCGATCGCTCGCTCGCGCTGTCCCAGTGGGAGGCGTTGCGCGTGGAATTCGAGCGCCACGGCCACCGCATCGAGGTCGTGCCGGGTGTGCCTGGCCTACCGGATATGGTCTTCGCCGCCAACAGCGGTGTGGTCATCGGCGGACGAGCCATGTCGGCGCGCTTCACCCATCCCGAACGCGCGGCGGAGGGCCCCGCCTATCACGAGTGGTTCGCCCGGCGCGGATTCCGCGAGCTCGTCGCGGCCACCGAGGTGAACGAGGGCGAGGGAGATTTCCTCCGGGTCGGCCGTCGCATCCTGGCCGCCACCGGGTTCCGCAGTTCGCCCGCCGCCCACCGCGAGGTCGAACGCTATTTCGGTCGCCCGGTGGTCTCGCTCGAACTGGTCGACCCGCGCTTCTACCACCTCGACACGGCCCTGATGGTGTTGGACGAGGACAATATCGCCTACTTCCCCGAGGCGTTCAGCGCCGACAGTCGCGACATCCTGGCCGCGCTGTATCCCGATGCCGTCCTCGCCGACGACGCCGACGCGATGGTGCTCGGCCTGAACGGGGTGTCGGACGGATTCAACGTGTTCATCGCCGCACGCGCGCACGGTCTCGGCGAGGCGTTACGCGCGCAGGGATACAACCCGGTCGGCATCGACATGTCGGAACTGCTCAAAGCGGGCGGCGGCGTGAAATGCTGCACCCTGGAACTGCATTAGCGCCGCTCAGTCGACCCGGTAGCCGTCCGGCACCGCGGTGATCTCGGTGACCGCGCCCGGCGGCCGTCCGCAACGACGTTCGCAGCCCGACCAGTGCTGGCGTCCGCCCGCCACGACCATCGCGGCCTCCACCGGATCGGCCGGTGGAGTGCCCGCGTCGTCGCGGGTGGGCAGTACCCGTCCCGATTCGACGGCCGCGGCCGCGTCGGCGCGGACATCGGTGCGCGCTTTCGCGCATCCCGGTTGCCCGGCGCAGGCGCTCACGCGCAACCAGGGCGAGTCCGCGTCGAAGATCAGTCCCATCGGCGCGAGCACGCGCACGACCTGTTCGGCGGCCCACTCCTCCAGGTCGACCGCGAGCAGACTGCGCCACGGTGTGACGTAGATCGGGCGCTGCACCGCGGCCAGGAATTCGGCGACCCGCGCGGGCAGGGTCCCCAGGCGCACACCGGCGCCGAGTGCCACGGAGCCGTCGTCCTGATCCAGCCAGCCGATCGGAACATCCTGGGACGCGATGAATTCCAGGCGTTCGTCACCGGGGGTGAGGCCCAGGTGCTCGACGACGCGGGCCGCGCCGTCTTCGATGTCGCGCAGCCGCCACTGCCCCGAATCCAGGTCGAGGAATCCCTCGGCCGCCGTCAGCACGAGATCGACGGCATGCGTCGCGCCGACCCGGATACCGCTGTCGACTCCCGCGAGGATCAGCGCGAATTCGTCGGCGCCGACGGCGTGCACGCCGATATCGCCCGCCAGTCCGCTCACGTCGCCGCGTCCGTCGTCGAGGGTGAACAGCACCCGCCCCGGCAGATCGGCCAGTCGCGCCGTCGCGCGCAGACCTTCGTCGAGCGCGATCACCCGATCGCGCACATCGGCCAGCCCGCCGCGCCGACCCGACAACGGTGACGCGACGATATTGCGCACCCGCTCGTGGGACCGACTCGGCAGCAGTCCGGCGGCGGCGAGCCGATCGGTCAGCGCGACCGCGTCACCCACCTGCCGCAATTGCAGATTGCCGCGCGAGGTCAGTTCGATGTTCCCATCGGCGAGATCGACGCTGATCGCGGCCAGATCGGCCAACTGATCCGGCTCCAGCCTGCCGCCAGGCAGCCGTATGCGGGCCAGGGGTCCGTCGGCGGCCTGATGTAACCGCAGGACACCGGGGCAGGAATCGGGAGCACGTCGAGTCATAGCACTGCCAGCCTACGACCGGCTCCCGCGCGTCGCCCGCCGCCCGGCAGGAAATGCGCGTGCGCGGCGGCGGGAGCGGTGAGTAGGGTCGATCCATGTCCGAAACCTCCCACCTCGCAGATCGTTTCGCGATCATCGAGGTCGTCACCCGCATGTTCGTCTACACCGATCAGAAGCGCTGGGACGAACTCCTCACCGAGGTGTTCACCGCGAACGTGGATTTCGACGGCGGCTTCGGTGGCGATGTCGCCGTCCGCCCCGCCGCCGATATCGTCGGCGACTGGCGCACCGGTCTGAGCGATCTCGACGAAGTCCACCACCAGGCCGGGAACTATCTGATCGACCTGGACGGCGACACCGCCGCGGTGCACGCCGACGCCATCGCCGTCCACGTCAAGAACAGCGCGGCCAACGGTGCGACCCGCACCTTCGTCGGTAGTTACGCCATCGGCGCGGAACGTACCGCCGCGGGTTGGCGCGTCGACCGCTTCCACTATCACCTGAAGGTCATCGACGGGAACGCCGATCTGATCTGATCCCGCCGTCAAGCGGTGGCATCGCCGGAGCTGCGAGAACCGGCCGCGCGGCGCAACCTCGTCGCGAGGCGGTCGAACGCCGCCGCGAGTTCGTCTCCGTCGATCACCTCGATGTCGACGCCGAGCTGTGCCAACCACAGCGCGAGCCGGTCCGGGTCGTCGGAACCCAGTTCGACACGGCACGTGGACTCGTCGACCACCTCGATATGGACCGGGATGTGGATCTTCGCGGCGACCCGGGTGGCGGGAGCGTGGACGAGTACCCGGGCGCGGTACTTCCAGGCCGCCTTGCTGACGCGACCGACGACATACTCGACGGCATCGTCCTCCGGGATCGCGCGCGGCTGGAACCGCGCACCCGTCGGTGCGTGCGGAACCATGCGGTCGACACGAAAGATCCGCCAGTCGGCACGGTCGAGATCCCACGCGAGCAGGTACCAGAGCGGCCCCCAGGTCACCAGCCGTTGCGGTTCGGTGTGGCAGGCCCGTTCGGTGCCCCCGTGCTTGGTGTATCCGAACCGGAGCCGTTCGTGGCCGCGGATCGCGGCGGCGACCGCGCCGAGAACCGAGAGATCCAGCGGCGGCTCAGCCCCCGGAACGACGCTCATCGCCTCGCGTACCGCCTCGACGCGCCGACGCAGGCGCGAGGGCAGCACTTGCTCCAGCTTCGCGAGCGCGGTGAGCGAGGTCTCTTCCACACCGAGCCTCCGGGTCGCGACCGCACCGAGTCCGACCGCGACGGCCACGGCCTCGTCGTCGTCGAGCAGCAGCGGGGGCATCGCCGTCCCGGCGGCCAGCCGGTACCCGCCCGCCACGCCGGGGCGCGCGTCCACGGGATAGCCGAGCGAGCGCAACTTGCCGATGTCGGCGCGCACAGTTCTCGTGCTCACCTCGAGCCGACCCGCGAGTTCGGAGCTCGTCCAGTCCCGCCTGAGTTGGAGCAACGACAGCAATGCGAGCAGGCGGGCCGAGGTCTCCAACATGTTCTCGATCATTTCAGCAATCGCGGAAGCTGATCTGCCGCATTACCCGGGAACGTGGACGCCATGACCGAGAACACGGCACTCACACCGTTCCGCATCGACATCCCGCAGGCAGACGTCGACGACCTCCGCGACCGGCTGGCGCGCACGCGCTGGCCGATCCCCGTGCCGGGCCGAGACGATCGCACCGACTTCAGCCGTGGCATCCCGACGGTGTACCTGAAGGAACTCGCCGACTACTGGCGCGACGGGTACGACTGGCGTGCGCAGGAGGCGAAGCTCAACGAGTACGACCAGTGCACGACGGTCGTCGACGGCCAGACCTTCCACGTCGTGCACGCGCGATCGGCGAATCCGGAAGCGACCCCGCTGATGCTGAACCACGGTTGGCCGGGCTCGTTCGTGGAGTACCAGCGACTCGTCCCGCTACTGACCGACGAGTTCCACGTGGTCATCCCTTCGCTGCCCGGCTTCGGGTTCTCCACCCCGCTGTCGGGAACCGGCTGGGAGTTGGCGCGGACGACGGAGGCCTACGCCGAGATCATGACCCGTCTCGGCTACGAACGGTTCGCGGCCCACGGCACCGATATCGGTTCGGGCATCACCGGGCGCCTCGCGGCGCTCTACCCGGAGCGCGTCATCGGCACGCACATCGGCACCGACTCCCGGTGTCTCGGGTTCGTCGGCGACAAGTTTCCCTACCCCGACGATGTGTCCGATGACGAGATGGCCCAGTTCGCGGCCGCGCGCACCGGGGACGCGGCCGATCGCGGATATCTCGAGATGCAGAACCACCGTCCCGACACGATCGGTGCGGCGCTCACCGACTCGCCGGTCGGTCAGCTCGCGTGGATCGCCGAGAAGTTCAAGACCAAGACCCGCGGCGACCACCGGACGCCGGACGAGACGGTCGACCGCGACCAACTCCTCACCAACGTCAGCCTGTACTGGTTCACCCGCTGCGGCGCGTCGAGCGCGCAGTTCTACTACGAGGGCGAGCATTCCGGACTCGACTGGCTCGTGGCCTCCGACGTGCCGTCCGGATGGGCCGTGTTCGACACCGATCCGCTCGTGCGCCGCGCGATGGACCCGTGGAAGGCGATCGGCCACTGGTCCGAGTTCACCGAGGGCGGTCACTTCCCCGCGATGGAGGAGGCGGAGCTGCTCGCGGACGACATCCGCGCCTTCTTCCGCGGCGTTTCCTGACCCCGACTCGGGGCCGACCGGTCACGAAGACCCCGACTACTCCGATTTCGTCGACGTGGCCGCGGCCTGCGGTGCGGACACCGCGGGCTTCGGTTCGGCGGGCACCACGTCGGCGGGCACCACGTCGGCGGGCACCGCGGCGCGTCGGCGGCCGGGGGTCCAGAAGGCGATGAGCAGCGCCGCGCCGATGGTCAGGAAGCCCAGGGTCGTCGCGGATTGGTGCAGGCCGTGGATGAACGCGGATTTGGCGAATTCGGCGAGCGGTTGCGCCGCCGAGCCCGCGCGTTCGGCGACTTGCAGCGCGGCCGCGAGCGAGTCGCCGACCGGTTCCCGCGCGGCTTCGGGCAGGTTGGGCAGGGCGGGGGCGATGCGCTCGCTGTAGCCGGCCGCGAGCACGCTGCCGCCGATCGCGATGCCGATCGCCGCCCCGACTTCGCGTGCGGCGTCGTTGACCGCCGCCGCGACACCGTGCTTCTCCACCGGTGTGCCCTCGATGATCGCGGCCGTGGCCGGTGCGGTGCACAGTCCGACGCCCGCGCTCATCAGCAACAACGGGGTCAGCAGGTCGACGTAGGAACCGTCGACGTCGATGCGGGCGATCATCAGCAGCGCGCCACCGATCGCGAGCAGCCCCGCGAAGGTCGGGATGCGCAGGCCGACCCGCTGCGCCAGCCAGGGCGAGATCGCCGAGATCACCACCATGGGCACGATCATCGGCGCGAGCGCCACCGCCGAGATCAGCGGCCGGTATCCGAGGATCAGCTGGAAGTACTGCACGAGCAGCATGAACATGCCGAAGGTGACCAGGAATTGCACCGTGACGATCGCGGTGCCGCTGCCGAAACCTCGGTCGGCGAAGAGTTTGATATCGATCAGCGGATGCGCGACCCGTTTCTCGACGACCACGAACGCGACGGCCGCGAGGACGCCGATGACGGCCGCGACGAGCACCAGCGGGTCGAGCCAGCCGCGGGCGGGTACCTCGATCGCGGCGATCACGATCGCGCCGACCGCGAGGGCTCCGGTGATCGCGCCGAGCGGGTCCATCGCGGGCCGCGAGTTGTCCACCGATTCCGCCACGGTGAACGCCGCGATGGACAGGATGACGCCCGCGACGGTCATGCCGAGGAAAATCGAGAGCCAGGACCAGTATTCGATCAGGATGCCCGAGCCGAGGATGCCGAGGATCGCGCCCGCGCCCGCGACGCCGGCCCACAGTCCGATCGCGCTGCCGCGCCGTTCCTCGGGGAATCCGGCGGTCAGCAGCGACAGCGTCGATGGCATCACCAGCGCCGCGCCGACTCCGGCGAGACCGCGTGCGGCGATCAGCCAGGTCGGGCTGTCGAGTGCGAGGGGGATCGCCGAGGCCAGCGAGAAGATGATCAGGCCGACGATGAGGACCGCGCGCCTGCCGTATCTGTCGCCCAACGCGCCCGCGGGCAGGACCAGGCAGGCCAGCGCGAGGGTGTAACCGTCGACGATCCAGGTGAGTTCGGCCTGGCTGGCCCCGGTCGCGGCCGCGATCTCGGGCAACGCTGTATACAGTGCCGCCATCGAGGCGATGACGAGAACCACCGCGAGACACGACAGTGTCAGCAGCCAGCGCTGGGCGGCGGACAGTCCGGCGCGTTCGGTGGATTCCATCGGGCCTCCGCAACTATTGGTATCGCTACGCTACTATGAGTAGCATAAGTCGCTCGGTCCCCGGTAGGCCGGGTGAGGTAGCCCACGATGCGAAGGAATACTGGGCGATATGAGCGGAACCGACGACGTCGACATCGACCCGCGCAAGGTGCGTTCGCGCGCCCGCCTGCTCGACGCCGCGACCGCGCTGCTGAAGGACGGCGGGCTGGAGGCGGTGACGGTCGAAGGCGTCACCAAGCTGTCGAAGGTCGCCAAGACCACGCTCTACCGGCATTTCGACAATGCGATGCAGTTGCGGGCCGCCACCATCGAACGCCTGCTGCCGCCCGTACTGGAGACACCGGCCGAAGGTCCGCTGCGCGAACGCCTGATCACCCTGCTGGAACGGCAGGCCGATGCCATCCGCGAGATGCCGTTACAGGTGGGGACACTCGCCTGGCTGGCAACCGGATCCGACCGTGTCGCCGAGAACGCGACCATCACCTCACTCAGCCAGCGCCTCATCGATCAATACCGGGTGCCGTTCGACCGGGTGCTCGACACCCCGGAGGCCCGCGCGCAACTCGGCGAATTCGACACCTTCTTCGTGCTCTCGCAGCTGGTGGGCCCGATCGTGTTCGCCAAGCTGATCGGATTGCGCGCCTCGACACCGCAGGACTGCGCCCGCATCGTCGACGATTTCCTGGCCGCGCGCGCCGTCGCCCATCCGGTGTCCTGACCGATCCGCGCGGATGCCGGGTCGGGACGCGATCGGCGGGCAGGTAGCATCCTGCATGCTCGGCGGGCGTCGAGGAAACCGGTGCGATTCCGGTGCGGTCGCGCCACTGTGAACAGCCAGACCCTCCCCGGCGAGCACCGAATATCCCGATGGGCGCGTCACCCGAGGAAGGTCACCCGTGATCCTGCTGCTGTCCACGTCCGACACCGATCTGCTGAGCGCGCGCGCCAGCGGCGCCGACTATCGCTGGGGTAACCCGGCGCGGCTGCTCGTGGACGATCTGCCCGCCCTGCTCGACGGCGCCGACCTGGTGATCGTGCGGATCCTCGGCGGCAAGCGGGCCTGGGAAGAGGGCCTGGAGGCGGTACGCGCGAGCGGCGTTCCGATGGTGGCGCTCGGCGGCGAACTCGCGCCCGACGCCGAACTGATGGAATGCTCGACCGTTCCCGGCGGCGTCGCCGCCGACGCCCACAACTACCTGGCCGCGGGCGGTGCGGAGAATCTGCGCCAACTGCACGCCTTCCTGTCCGACACGGTGCTGCTCACCGGTCACGGCTTCGAGCCGCCGGTGCAACTACCGAGCTGGGGCGAACTCGAGCGCTCGGCGCGCGAACTCGACGCCGAGGCGCCCACCGTCGCGGTGATCTACTACCGCGCGCAGCATCTCGCGGGTAATACCGGCTATATCGACGCGCTGTGCACCGCGATCGAGGACGCGGGCGCCCGGCCGCTCCCGCTGTACTGCGCGTCGCTGCGCACCGCCGAACCCGAACTGCTCGACACCCTGCGCCGGGCCGACGCGCTGGTCGTCACCGTGCTCGCCGCGGGCGGCTCCAAACCCGCGACCGCTTCGGCGGGCGGCGACGACGAGGCCTGGGACGTGGCGGCGCTCGCCGAACTCGACGTGCCGATCCTGCAGGGCCTGTGCCTGACCAGCGGACGCGCCCAGTGGGAGGCCAACGACGACGGGCTCTCCCCGCTCGATGTCGCCACCCAGGTCGCGGTGCCGGAATTCGACGGCCGCATCATCACGGTGCCGTTCTCGTTCAAGGAGTTCGACGCCGACGGCCTGTCCACCTATATGCCCGACGCCGAGCGCGCGGCGCGGGTCGCGGGGATCGCCGTCCGCTACGCCCGGCTGCGTCACATTCCCGCCGCGGACAAGCGGATCGCGATCATGCTGTCGGCCTACCCGACCAAACACGCGCGCATCGGCAACGCGGTCGGGCTCGACACTCCGGCCAGCGCCATTCGTCTGCTCACCGAATTGCGTTCGGCCGGATACGATCTCGGCGCGCCGGGGGAGGTGCCCGGCCTCGAGGAACGCGACGGCGACACGCTGATCCACGCCCTCATCGCCGCCGGCGGCCAGGATCCGGACTGGCTCACCGCCGAACAGTTGGAGGGCAACCCGATCCGGATCGGCGCCGCCACCTACACCGCCTGGTTCGACACACTGCCGCAGGATCTGCGCGACGCCGTCGTCGAGGCGTGGGGTCCGCCGCCGGGCGAACTGTACGTGGACCGCTCCGCCGACCCGAACGGCGAAATCGTGATCGCGGCACTGCGTTTCGGCAATGTCGCGCTCATGGTGCAGCCGCCGCGCGGCTTCGGCGAGAATCCCGTCGCCATCTACCACGATCCGGATCTGCCGCCGAGTCACCACTACCTCGCCGCCTACCGCTGGCTGCGCGCCGACGAGGGTTTCGCCGCCGACGCCATGATCCACCTCGGCAAGCACGGCAACCTGGAATGGCTGCCGGGCAAGACCCTCGGCATGTCCGCGTCCTGCGGCACCGACGCCGCGCTCGGCGATCTGCCGCTGATCTACCCGTTTCTCGTCAACGATCCCGGCGAGGGCACCCAGGCCAAGCGCCGGGCACACGCGACGCTGGTCGATCACCTGATCCCGCCGATGGCGCGCGCCGAGAGCTACGGCGACATCTCGCGTCTGGAGCAGTTGCTCGACGAGCACGCCAACATCTCCACCCTCGACCCGGCCAAACTGCCCGCCATCCGGCAGCAGATCTGGACGCTGATGCGCGCGGCCGAGATGGATCACGATCTCGGACTGGCCGAACGCCCGGACGAGGATTCCTTCGACGATATGCTCCTGCACGTCGACGGCTGGCTGTGCGAGATCAAGGACGTACAGATCAGGGACGGTCTGCATATTCTCGGTCAGGCGCCCGTGGGCGAGATGGAACTCGACCTGGTGCTCGCGATGCTGCGCGCGCGCCAATTGTGGGGCGGCGAGCGCAATGTGCCCGGCCTGCGCGAGGCACTGGGCCTCGACGAATCCGGCACCGAGACCCGCAATCGCGTCGACGTGGTCGAGCGCAAGGCCAGGGAACTGGTCGAGGCGTTGCAGGCCACCGATTGGTCGGTGGACGCGGTGGACGGCATCGTCGCCGAATTCGCGCCGGCCATCGTGGAATCCGCACCGGGCGAGCAGGATTCGACGCAGCGTCTCGACGCGGTGCGCACCGTGCTGCGCTTCGCCGCCGCCGAGGTCGCTCCGCGCCTGCGCCAGACCGGCATCGAGATCGAGCGGGTGCTGCACGCGCTCGACGGTGGTTTCATTCCCGCCGGTCCGAGCGGTTCGCCGCTGCGCGGACTGATCAATGTCCTGCCCACCGGTCGCAACTTCTACTCGGTCGACCCCAAGGCCGTCCCGTCGCGTCTGGCCTGGGAAACCGGTCAGGCCATGGCGGAATCGCTACTGGAGCGATACCGCACCGACCACGGCGAGTACCCGCGCTCGGTCGGCCTGTCGGTATGGGGTACCTCGGCGATGCGCACCTCGGGCGACGATATCGCCGAAGTGCTCGCGCTGCTCGGTGTCCGGCCGGTCTGGGACGAGGCCAGTCGTCGCGTGACCACCCTCGAGGTGATCTCGCTCGAGGAACTCGGACGTCCCCGCGTCGACGTCACGGTACGAATCAGCGGATTCTTCCGCGACGCCTTCCCGCACGTCCTGGCGCTGCTCGACGACGCGGTACGCCTGGTCGCCGATCTCGACGAACCGGCCGAATCGAATTACGTGCGCGCGCACAGTGAATCGGATCTGGCCCAGCACGGCGACCGGCGTCGCGCGACGACCAGGATCTTCGGGTCCAAGCCCGGCACCTACGGCGCGGGACTGCTCCAGCTGATCGACTCCAAGAGTTGGCGCACCGACGACGATCTGGCGCAGGTGTACACCGCGTGGGGCGGCTTCGCCTACGGCCGCGACCTGGACGGCGCGCCCGCCGCCGAGGACATGCGCACCGCCTACCGGCGAATCGCGGTGGCGGCCAAGAACACCGACACCCGCGAGCACGATATCGCCGACTCCGACGACTACTTCCAGTACCACGGCGGCATGGTCGCCACCGTGCGCGCGCTGACCGGCAAGAATCCGGAAGCCTACATCGGCGACAGCACCCGCCCGGACGCGGTGCGGACCCGCACCCTGTCCGAGGAGACCGCGCGGGTGTTCCGCGCCAGGGTGGTCAACCCGCGCTGGCTCGAGGCGATGCGCAGGCACGGGTACAAGGGCGCGTTCGAAATGGCCGCCACCGTCGACTACCTCTTCGGCTACGACGCCACCACCGATGTGGTCGCCGACTGGATGTACGAGAAGCTCAGCGAGAGCTACGTTTTCGACGACGTGAATCGCAAATTCATGGAGCAGTCGAATCCGTGGGCACTGCACGGTATCGCCGAGCGGTTGCTCGAGGCGGCCGAGCGCGGCATGTGGTCGGCTCCCGAACAGGAGACGCTCGACCGCCTGCGTCAGGTGTATCTGGAGACCGAGGGCGAACTCGAGTAGCGCCGTTCGGGCGGCGGGCGAGGTCCGCCGCCCGAACGGTGGGCTCCGATACCTCTCGTGGCCGTGTTCACCGCTGCCGGAGCGCATTCCGCGCCGCCGTTGATCATTATGTGATCGAATAGCGACACGTCGGTTTGCTACGTAAGGCATAGCGAATGTGGTCGACAGCCCGTGACGGGTGAAGATTTTACTGGAGTACATGATCGCAAGACCCGAAAAATCGGGCCGATCAGACGTTGCGCCAACCTGATTCGAATTCTCCGATTCGCGCCCGCGAATGATGTCGAACGCGCATCATTATTGGTGTCCCAAGTCCGTTTCTCGGGGAACATCAATCGATTCGGCTGGATTGGAATACACATGAAGATCAGAAAATTGGTAGCGGCAACGGTTTTGACGGTCGCCGCCACCGGCGTCACCGCGGCCACCGCGTACGGTTCGCCCTCGGTCGCCGCCCCGGTGCTCGCGGGCAACGACCGCGGCGTCGAATACGTGGCCGCGGTGGCTCCCGATCACTCCGCGGCCACCGTGACCTTGGCCTCGGGCCGGTTCGTGGTGACCCCGGATGCCGGGATCGCCGTGGTCGCGCCGGACGGCGCGGTGGTGGCCACGGTGCCGACCACCCTGCACACCGTCGCGGGCCAGCAGGTGGAGGTGGTGCCCGAAGTCGACGCCGCCGCAACCACATTGACACTCACCCCGGTCGGCGGAGTCCCGGCGCAGGCGGATTTCATCGGTGACGCGGGAACGACGGTCGCGGGGGCGTTGATCGGATGCGTGATCGGCGCGTTGATCGGGTTCTTGTTCTTCGTCGCCGGATTCCTGCCCGGCTGCCTCATCGGCGGTCTCATCGGCGGCGTGATCGGCGCCAACCAGTAACGGTGCCGGAGTAAGGAATTCGGAAGATCGAATATTCCCCGGTCGCTCTCGCCAGATAATTGCCGAGGGTGGCCGGGTAATTCGCGTTCCCGAATTCTTTTCCCGGATACACCATTCCCGGCGGCGAGGGATTCGCCCGGTGCGCGGTCGGATCAGGGGAGCACGGATTCCGTCGGGCTGCCGTGCGGTCGGTCCCGTTGACGCAGCCGTGCGTGCAGACCGTCGAGTACGCAGCACAGTCCGAAATCGAACGCCATAGCGCGAGCGGCGGCGGGGGTGATGTTCGTCGTGGTCCGGAATTCCTCGATCATCTCGGGGTAGTCGGCGGCGAGTTCGACCACGCTGTCGATCATCGTGTCACGATCGGGTTCGGTGTCGCCGAAAGCGTTGGTCCAGGCCAGTTCCGGGATGACCTGGCCGAGGACGAAGGAGATCACCGAGCCGCTGGCCAGGTAGATGTCGGTGCCGGTGAATCCGGCCTCGATGAACGCGCGGCGCAGTCGATCGGTGAGTCGCAGGGCATTCGGGCCGATGCTGGGCAGTTGGCCGACCAGGGACGCGGCCCACGGGTGCGCGCGCAGGGTCTCGCGGAAACTGTAGGCGAAGGTGGTGATCACCTCGCGCCACGGCGCCTGTCCGGGTTCGGCGCTGTCGAGCATGCCCCACACCTCGTCGAGGACCAATTCGAGCAGTTCGTCCTTGTTGGTGACATACCAGTACAGGCTCGTCGCGCCCGCGTCGAGTCTGGAACCCAGTTTGCGCATGCTCAGCGCGGCCAATCCCTCGGCGTCGAGAATCTCGAGTGCGGCGGTGACGATCTGGTCGCGGGTCAGGCCCGACGCCTTGGGGCGACGGGTTTCGCGGGTCCATACCGAGGAGAACTGCTTGGTCACACCCGTGATTCTATATTCACTCGCACATCGTTCGAGTTTGTCGTACGGTGTGCGAGTGGAATCGAACACTGTGCGAGACCCGCGTCGTTGGTGGATCCTCGGAGTTCTCTGTCTTTCGCTACTGGTGCTGATGATCGACGGCACCGTCCTCAACCTCGCGATCCCGTCCCTCATCCGGGAACTGGGCGCGACACCGGCCGATATCCAGTGGATCCTCGACGCCTACGTCCTGGTCTTCGCGGGACTGCTCCTCACCGCGGGCATCCTGTCCGACCGGTTCGGCAGGCGCCGGATGCTGATCATCGGCCTGGCCGTGTTCGGCGCGGCGTCGCTGGCCGCGGTCCTCGTCACCGAACCCTGGCAGCTCGTCGGCGCGCGCGCCGCGATGGGAGTCGGCGGCGCGCTGCTGATGCCGTCGACGCTGTCCATCCTCATGACGACATTCCAGGAGGACGAACGACGCACCGCCATGGCCGCCTGGGCCACGGTGTCGGTCGTCGGCATCGTCGCGGGTCCGACGCTCGGCGGCACATTACTCGAACATTTCTGGTGGGGCTCGGTCTTCCTGCTGAACATCCCGGTGGCGGTCGCGGCGATCGTCGCCGCGCTGGTGCTCATGCCCGAAACCGTCGGTGATCAGCGCCCGGTCGATCCGGTCGGTGTGCTGCTGTCCATCGTCGCCCTGGGGGCGGCGATCTACGTCGTCATCGAGCGCGAGCTCAATATCGGCATGATCGCCCTCGCGGTGGCCGCCGCGGTCGGTTTCGTGGTGTGGGAAGCGCGGTCGGACCATCCGATGTTGCCGCTCGGCGTGTTCCGCAACAGGGATTTCACCGGCACGGCGCTGACCCTGCTGCTCATGGTGTTCGGCATGGGCGCGCTCATGCTGATGCTGACGCAGTACCTACAGTTCGTCCTCGGCTACGGTCCGATGAAAGCCGGTCTGGCGTTGCTGCCGTACGCGGTCGCGGCCGCCGTCTGCAACGGACTGGGCGCCACCCTGGGCAAAGCGGTGAGTAACAAGACCCTGATCGTGTCGGGCCTGCTCGTCATGTCGGCGGCCTTCGTGATCCTCGCCATCGGCCAGGGATATCTGTGGGTGCTGGTCAGCATGCTCGTCATGGGTATGGGCGGTGGTCTTGCCGGTCCGGCCGCCTACGCCGCCATCATGAACGCCATCCCGCTCGAACACGCGGGCGTCGGCTCGGCGATGAACGACACACTGCAACAGGTCGGTATGGCGATCAGCATCGCCGTTCTCGGCAGCGTGCTGGCGGGTGTCTTCACCTCGCGCATGCCGGACGACGCACCCGAGGCCGCGCGTGAATCCATCGGCGCCGCTTTCGAACTCGGGTACACCGAACCCGCCAAGGAAGCGTTCACCGCGGCCATGTCGGCGGGTGCGTGGATCAGCGCGGGCTTCAGCGCCGCGGCGGCTCTGCTCGGGTTGATACTGCTGCGCTCGCGACCGCCCGTCGCCGCCACCGAGGGCGAGGAACCGGAACAGGCGAAGGTGGCCTAGAGCCCCCGGGGGATCACGTGTTGTCGTGGCGTCCGTACCGCGGCTGTCGTGGCGCTCGCTCGTCGACGGCGCGCGGTCGTGCGGTTTCCGATTCGGCGCGCACCGACGAATTCGACGGTCTGCTCGGCCAGTACTGGTTGGTGGGAAATCCGCCGGTGCCCTGCGTCTCGGATCGATCCTCCCACCAGTTGATGCGGTCGGCCGGAAGGGAATCCGAGCGTCTGGGCGGTGCGAGGCCGACGCCCGTGGCGGGTCCGCTCGCGTCCGTGGGAGTGCGCCTGACGGGGGTGCGTTCGATGGAGGTCAGACCGACACTGATGAGCAGGAGCATGGTCACGATGCTGATCCCCGCGATCAACGGGCCGAGCAATTGCAGTGCTTCCGCTCCGGAGGGTGTGCCGTGGTGCGCACCCGCGTGGGCGTGCATGGAGGCCATACCGGTGTAGTGCATTCCGGAAACCGCGACACCCATGATCAATGCCGCGCCGATGGTGGCGAACGCGCCGTCGATATGCAGGGTGAACCACAGCGCCGCCGTGGCCGCGACGACCGCGATCAATACGGACAATCCGACCAATCCGGCGTTGTAGGTCACGGCCGCATCGGATTTCATCGCGTACATACCCGTGTAATGCATGCCCGCGACGCCGAGTCCGGTGATGGTGCCGCCCGCGAGTAGTCCGGGCAGCGTCGGCTCCGGTTTCACCACCAGCATCAATCCGATCCACACCACCACGATGGCGGTGACGGCGCTGAACAGCGTGATAGGCACGTTATAGCGGATCTGCGCGTCCTCGATCGAGAAGCCGAGCATCGCGATGAAATGCATCACCCAGATACCGGTGCCGCCGATCGCCAAGGCGGACAGGCCGAGCCACGACGTCCGGCTCTCCTGTCGTGCGCGTGCCGCGCACTGCAATCCGAGTAGACAGCCGATGAACGACATGATGTAGGACAGCAGTGGCGTCAACCAGCCGTGACTGAAGTGGTAAATGTCTAGCACCTTGAAAACCCCACTGCCGACGGTACTGCCGAGATCATGAAATGATGTAGCGGAACAGACGATACGGCAGGTGGCAGGTTGGCCGTAGGCTGAAAAATATGGCGTTCATCACGTTTTGGTTTAGCGGAAGGTCTTCCGGGAAATGGGGTACTCCCGCTCGACAGTTACGTCCGAGCTATTTATCGGCAATATTGTCGGAGCTCGAGATCGGTGACCGGACCACCGCGTGGCCGGAACGCGTCGAGGGTGACGTTTCGGTGTGCCGGAAAAGATGACCTCCCGGTTCTCGCGTCTCCTATGCGACACGTGTCGGAAAAATAGTGCGGTCCAGCGGAATCCGATGTCGCAACCGCCGTTGTGCGTGTCCGGGCCTCCCGGTTCGATGTGGCCGTATCCGGATCGTGAACTGTGTGCGGCGGGCTCGATATCCTTTACCGCATATACGTTTACGACCCGGATGATTTCGACAACACTACATACCGGGTGTACTCGGATACCGGAGTATCCGCCGAAAGGCGGGGCTCGACCGGATATGTGGCGGCGTGCGACCCGCGTCGGAAATGCTGTCTGCGGGGTTGCTGATATCGCTGTCGCACTGCTGAATCGATGAATTCGACGGCATATGTGGAACATGCACATGTCGGATAACGCGGGGTCGTCACGTACGAGTGTGGAATTCCGGTCGTGCGGCCGACGACGCCGCCACCGCGCGCCTCGGCGGTAGCCCGCGGCAGCACCCCTCGTCGGCGCCGCGACTACCGGTGATCTCGCGGTGGCGGTTCGGCCATGGAAACGGAACCGCCCGTGGCCGTATCGATTCCGTGATCGGAGCCGGTGCCCTCGCCGACGCCGCCGCATCACGCTAGAGCGCGTGATTCGCCACGAAGACCGCGCCCGGGGCGAGTTCGTCGCGGACCGTGCACAGGCGGGCCCAGTCCTCACCGTCGTACATGCGGCCCGAATCCGCGCGGTTCTCGGTGAAGGTCGGAATCAGATTCGGCAGCGACCAACTCGACATCGCACGAACGACGGAGAACGCCGCCGCCCTGCCCGCCACGGCGGCCTGCGGCGTCGGAGCCACAGCGACACAGAGCAATCCGTAGACGCCGGGGATGTGGGACAGCGCGCCGCCCGTGTCGGACGGGCGTCCGATGGCGCCGCCGAGGTGACGCAACTCGGTGAACATCAGACCGGGGGCGGTGCCGTCGCCGATATGGGCGAGCAGCGCGGAGATCGCGGCGTCGTCGAGATCGCCGAGGACGCTGTGGTCACCGACGGTCGGCGTCGGTGCGGGCGGGTCCATGTGGACGAGAAGCAGCGCGGCCGAGGGGATTCGGGCGAAGGTGTCCATTTCCGGGCGCAGCGCCCGCAGCGGTTCGACGATCGTCGCGGCGGTGTCGTCGTCGGCCAGGATCGCGCCGTCGACGACGACGATGTCGCGGCCGGACAGGAACGGCGGCAGTTCGGGCAGCGGCGGGAAGCTCATGACCCGCAGCGATGTGGTCACCGATTCGGGGGCGGTCCGGCTCCAGCGCACCCAGGCCGGAATCACGTCGGCGGCGCGCTCGCGGTCCCACAGCAGCATTCCGGCGAAAATGTCGGCGTAGGGCAGCAATTCGAGTTCGATCGACACCACGACCCCGAGGTTGCCGCCACCGCCGCGCACCGCCCAGAACAGATCGGGGTTCTCCTGAGCGTCGGCGTGGACGAGGGCGCCGTCGTGCCGCACCACATCCACCGAGCGCACCGCGTTCGCGGCGAGGCCGTGTTCGCGGCTGTAGAACGACAGCCCGCCGCCGAGGATGTATCCCGCCACCGCGACATCGGGCGCGCTGCCGTGCGACGCGGTCAGTCCGTGCGCAGCGGCGGCGGCGATCACCTCCTGCCACAGGGTGCCGCCGACCACCGTCGCGGTCCGCGCGACCGGATCGATCGTGACCCCGGTCAGCTCCGACAGGCGCAGCAGCACGACGTCGTCGAGCGCGCGTTCGGCGAGCGGTCCCGCGCCGTGACCGGTGCTCTGCGGGGCGACCCGCAGACCCGCCGAGGTGGCGGCGCGCACCACCGCGGCCACCTCGGCGACGGTGCGGGGGATCGCGACCGCGGCGGGGCGCTGGTCGACCGCCACGTTCCACGGGGTCCGCGCGGCGTCGTAACCGTCGTCGCCGGGCAGGTGCAGTTCGCAGTGGTCGCGCAGGGTCTCCAGGGCGGGGGAGGCGGTGAGGTCGAAAGAAGTCATGGCGACAACATTCGGCCCGCGCCGACCGCCACACCATCCCGCGAAGCCGGGGAATCGCGGCCCGTCGGATCTGGTGGTCGGCGGTACCCAGACTTCTGGGATGGTGGGAATCCGCTCGCGGGCGCACACTGATCGTCATGGCTCGAGGACTGACCGCGGCACGTGTGCGACAGGATATGGATATCGTCGCGCGCGCCGGACTCGACCTCGACACCTTCCTCGAGGAAGCCGTCGCCTCGGTATCGCGCGCGGTGCCGTGGGTGAGCGCGTGCATCGCCACCCAGGACCCGGTCACCCATATGCTGACCAGCGCCAGGAAATACGGTGACCTGCGCGATCGCAACAGTCACGACCACGAATTCGGGTTGATCGAATACGGCACCGTCGAACCGACCGCGTTCACCGAACTCGCGCGCGCCGAGGTGCCCGCCGCGGGCGTGCACCTCATGACCAACGGTGACGTCGAGCGTTCCGGGCGGATGGGCACCTTCATGAAACCGCATTTCGGTTTCGCCGACGAGGCCCGTCTGGCCTTCCGCGACGGCCACGAGACCTGGGGCGCGATGGCGCTGTTCCGCGGTGCGGGCGACGCACCGTTCGACGCCGCCGAAATCGATTTCCTCGCCTCCCTCGCGGCGCCGTTCGCGCACGGGGTCCGCACCGGCATGCTTGCCCGCCTGGTCGAGGCCGCCCCGCCCGCCTCGATCACCGGCCCCGCCGTGCTGATCGTCGGCTCCGACGATCAGATCGTGCAGATGAGTCTCGGCGCCGAGCAGCGCCTGACCGAACTCGACTGGGGGGTGGGCGGTGGCGATCCGCTCGGTCCCGTCGGTGCCCTGGTCGGCGCGGCCAGGCGATTCGGACGCGGAGAGACGGCCGTCCCGCCCCGCTGCCGGATGCGCACCACCGGCGGTATGTGGCTGGTCCTGCACGCGGGCCCGCTCACCGCACGCGGCGGCAGGCAGGGCGACGTGGTGATCACCATCGAGGAAGCGCGTCCGCCGGAGATCGTCGCGATCGTCGTCGCCGCCTACGGGCTCTCACCACGGGAACGCGACGTCGTCCAACTGGTGCTCCAGGGCATCGACACGAAGGAGATCGCGGCCACCCTGCACCTGTCCACCTACACCGTCCAGGACCACCTGAAATCGGTCTTCGACAAGGCGAACGTCCGCTCCCGACGCGAACTGATCTCCCGCGTCTACTTCGACCAGTACGTCCCGCGCATGGGCGCCGAACTCACCCCGACCGGCTGGTTCGTCGCCCGCGAGCCGGAACCCGGCCGGGTCGGCGCCTGACCCCGCGCCGCACCGGAGTCGATCCGCGGTGCGGGTGCGATTCCGTTCTGGTCAGCAGAGACTCTTCTGCAATGTCTCGCAGATGGCGCGCTTCTCGGATTCGGCGTGGGGGTGGACCAGTAGGCCCTCGATGGTGAACACGCACAGTCGTACGGCCGCGTCCAGTTCGGTGGGTGTGAGGCCGGGGCGGTGGATCTCGGCGCGCAGCATCGCCTCGCCCGTGGTGTGGAAACGGTGGTGCCAGGCGTCGATGGATTCGGACACGGTGGTGCGGGCGTGCACGGTGCTGACCAGTTTGCTCACGGTCGACAGTCGGTCGATCAGCCACAGCATGCGACCCGCGAGGCCGGTGGGGGCGTTCGGCCAATCCAGGAGGGCTTCCTCGACGAGGGTGTCGAGTACCGCGATCAGTACATCGTCCTTGTCGGTGAAGTACCAGTACACGGTGTTGGCCGCGACCCCGGCCTCGGCGGCGAGACGGCTCATGCTCGTGGCGTCGTAGCCCGCGTCGACGTAGAGGCGTCGCGCGGCGGTGACGATCTCGTCGCGCTTCTCCTGTCGGTCCCTGGGGCGTTTGTTGGCCGGCATGGGTTCCTGTCGCTCGTCGGCAAGGCCACGATCCTATCTTGAACGGCAATCAAGGATCGGCTACGCTCGCGAAGTTCTTGATTGCCATTCAAGAAACCCGGCCGTGCACCCGCGCGACCGTCGGGTTTCGCCCGCCGAGCCGAGGAATCGAATGCCCACCAGAACCGCCCTCGTCACCGGGGCCTCCGCCGGCATCGGCGCGAGTTTCGCCCGTCACCTCGCGAGTCAGGGCTACGACCTGCTGCTCGTCGCCCGCCGCGCGGAGCGGTTGGAGGCCCTCGCCGCGGAACTGCGCGCCGAATACGACGTGCGCTGCGCGGTTTTCGCGGCCGATCTGAGCGACCCCGCCGCGCCCGCCGCCATCACCGACCACGCCGCGGCCGAGGGCATCGACATCGACATCCTCGTCAACAACGCCGGACTGTCCGGGAAGACCGCATTCGCCGAGACGCCGTGGGACACACTCGCCGCCGAGATCCAGCTGATGGTGACCGCGGTGACCGAGTTGTCGCACCGCGTCGTTCCCGGCATGAAGGAGCGCGGGTGGGGCCGGATCGTCAATCTCTCGTCGCTGGCCGCGTTCTCCCCGCCCGGCGCGAGCCTGCTCTACACGGGGGTCAAGAGCTACGTCCTCAATATCTCGCAGTCCCTCGACATGGAGCTGAAACCGCACGGCATCCACGTCACCGCCCTGTGTCCCGGCTTCACCCACAGCGAGTTCCACGATGTGATGGGTACCCGCGACGAGGCGAACAACCTCCCCGGCCTGCTGTGGCAGCAGCCCGACGACGTGGTGCGCGAAGGCTGGCAGGCCGTCATGAACGGCAAGCCGGTCTGCGTGCCCGGCACCGTCAACAAGGTCGTGGCCGCGGCGATGCGCCCGATCCCGACCCGTGTCGGCTACTACCTCGGTGGCAGGCTGAATCCCTTCAAGGACGCGTGAATTCGCCGGGCGTCGTCACGACACGGACGCTGATCTCGGCCCCGTCACCGACGGTTCCGGTGAAACCGTCGGTCACTGCGTTCACCAGCGTCGTCGAGGTGGCGAGAGTTTCGGCGGCGATGAAGGTTTCGTAAGATTTCACCGTCGCCAGGATGTCGTCGGCTCCGGCGACGGTGAGCTCGATCCGGTCCGCGATCGCCAATCCCGCGTCGCGGCGGGCGTTCTGGATCACCCGGACGACATCGCGGGCGATACCTTCGGCCGCGAGTTCGGCGGTGATCTCGATATCGAGGGCGATGGTGGCGCCGCGCTGGGTTTCGACCACCCAGCCGGTGCGCGGCAGTTCCGAGACGATGACCTCGTCGGGTCCGAGAGTGACGGTGGCGCCGTCGAATTCGATCGTCGCCGCCCCGGTCTCGCGTAATTGCTCGACCACACGCGCGGCGTCGGCGGCGTGCAGCGCATCGGCGACGGCCTGCGTCTTCTTACCGAAACGCTTCCCGAGCGCGCGGAAGTTCGCCTTGACGCCGATATCGATCACGGTCGCCGCCGACCGCAGCGTCTCCAGACGTTTGACATTCAATTCGTCGGCGACATCGTCGAGCAGATCCTGCCCGAGCGTGACACCGGGCGGCAATCCGACGAACGCCCGCGCCAGCGGCTGACGAACCCGGACCTTGCTCACCTTGCGCGCGGCACGACCGGCCTCGGCCAACGCCTGTGCCGTCGCGACCTCGTCGGACAGGGCGCGGTCGATCAGTGCCGCGTCGGACACCGGCCAGTCCGACAGGTGCACCGATTCGGCACTCGCCCCGCCCCGGCGCAGCACGTCCTGCCACACCTGTTCGGTGAGGAACGGGATGAACGGCGCGAGCAGACGGGTGAGCACATCGAGGCATTCGAACAGGGTCGACAGCGCGTCCTGGTCGCCGTCCCAGAATCGGTGGCGCGACCGGCGCACGTACCAATTCGACAGCGCGTCGACGAATTCGGCGAGCAGCCTGCCCGCACCCGTCGTGTCGTAGTTCTCCAGCCGCGTGTCCACCGCGTCGGCCAGCGTGTGCAGTTCGCCGATGATCCACCGGTCGAGCACGGGGCGCCGCGCGGGCGGGTGCGCCGCGGACGGATTCCATTCGGCGTTGCTCGCGTACAGCGCGAAGAACGACGCGGTGTTCCAGTAGGTCATCAGCAGGCGTCGTGAGATCTCGTCCAGTGGGCCGGGACCTACCCGGCGGGCCGACCACGGCGACCCCGAACATGCCATGAACCAGCGCAGCGCGTCGGCGCCGTGCGTGTCCATGAGCGGGATCGGCGCGAGGACATTGCCGAGATGTTTGCTCATCTTGCGGCCGTCCTCGGCGAGGATATGCCCGAGGCAGACCACGTTCTCGTACGACGAGCGATCGAAGACCAGGGTGCCGACCGCCATCAAGGTGTAGAACCAGCCGCGGGTCTGGTCGATGGCCTCGCAGATGTACTGCGCCGGGTAGTCGCGTTCGAAGGCCTCGACGCTGCCCTCCACGTGCGGATAACCGAGCGCGGCGAACGGCATCGACCCCGAGTCGTACCAGGCGTCGACGACTTCCGGCACCCGTGTCGCGGTGGTGCCGCAGTCCGGGCAGTCGAAGGTGACGGCGTCGATATGGGGCCGGTGCGGATCGATGTCCGACACGTCGACACCCGCGAGCTCGCCGAGTTCGGTGCGCGAGCCGACGGCGGTGACGTGGTCGTTCTCGCAGCGCCACAACGGAAGTGGTGTTCCCCAGTACCGGCTGCGCGATACCGCCCAATCGATATTGTTGTCGAGCCAGTTGCCGAATCGGCCGTGTTTGATGGTCTCGGGGAACCAGTTCGTCCGCTCGTTCTCCCGGTGCAGTTCCGCGCGGACCGCCGTCGTGCGGATGTACCAGGACGGCTGCGCGTAGTACATCAGTCGCGTGTGGCATCGCCAGCAGTGCGGGTAGCTGTGCTCGAAATCGGTGCGACGGAACAATAATCCGCGTCGGTCGAGTTCCTCGATCAACACCGGGTCGGCGTCGTGGAAGAACATGCCGCCGATCAGCGGGACGTCGGGGGCGAAGCGGCCGTCGGATTCGATCGGATTGACCAGGGGCAGTCCGTTGGCCTGACAGACCGCGAGGTCGTCGGCGCCGAACGCCGGAGCCTGATGGACCAGGCCGGTGCCGTCGGCGGTGGTGACGTAGTCGGCCGTGACGATGCGGTGCGCGTCCGGGATGTCGACCAGGTCGAAGGCCCGTCGATACCGCAGACCGGCGAGGTCGGCGCCGAGCACGGTCGCCGCGCGTTCGGCGTCCGGGCCGAGCACCGCCTCGACCAGCGGTTCGGCGACCAGGAAAGTCCCCGCGCCGGTGCGCGCGACGACATAGGTCACCGTGGGATTGACCGCGACCGCCGTATTGGCGGGCAGGGTCCACGGTGTGGTGGTCCAGATCAGCAGATCGACGCCGTCGATCCCCGCGACCGGTTCCGACAGCGGCAGTCGGACGTACACCGACGCGTCGGTGACCGTCTCGTAGCCCTGGGCGAGTTCGTGATCCGACAGCGTCGTCCCGCAGCGCGGGCAGTAGGGCGCGACCCGGAAATCCTCGGTCAGCAGACCGCGGTCGAAGATTCGCGCGAGCGACCACCACACGCTGTCGATGTATTCCGGCGACATGGTCGTGTACGGATGGTCGAGGTCGATCCAGTACCCCATGCGCTCGGTGAGCCGCTCGAACTCCCCGACGTGGCGCATGACGGATTCGCGGCAGCGGGCGTTGAATTCGGCCACCCCGAATTCCTCGATCGCGGGTTTACCCTCCAGCCCGAGTTCCTTCTCCACCGCGAGCTCGACCGGAAGGCCGTGGCAGTCCCAACCCGCCTGGCGCGCCACCGAATACCCCTTCATGGTCTTGAAGCGCGGGAAGACGTCCTTGAACACGCGCGCCTCGACGTGATGGACACCCGGCGAGCCGTTGGCGGTGGGCGGCCCCTCGTAGAACCCCCACCTCGGACCCGTCGCGGTGCGCTCGAGACTGCGGGCGAAGATGTCGCGCTCGCGCCACCATTCGATAATCGTCGACTCGGTCGAGGGGAGGTCGATTCGCGCCGCGAGGGCGACGAAGGGTGACGTGGGTCGATCGTCATGGACCATATTCCGACTGCTCCCGTTCGTTCCGTGCTCGCACAGGTAGGTGAACTCGCCCGTGCGGGGACGAAACACCCGATCGACGAGGATCGGGGGCCCGCGGTACCACCCCGCTTGCACACGAAACTCCGCGTGCCGCTCATTGGTCGCTGTGACGTGCGACGGACGTCCGGTTCTACTGGGAGACTCCGCGGAGTCCCTGTTCTTCCGAAGGCTTCCCGGTGATGGCCGGATCAACGCCGTTGTTCCGAAGTTAGCAGGTCGGCGCGCAACACCGAAAACGCGGCGAGGCGTTCGCGCGGTTCGCTAGGGCGATCACCGCGCGTCGAAATCGCTCGCGACCGGACGCCGCTGCCTCAGGCGGATTCGGCGAGGCCGGCCGAGCGCCAGGTGTCGGCCAGTTCCTGGAGGGGGAGGTCGAGGGCCTGGCTCAGGGCGACGACGGTGCCGAAGGCGGGGGAGGGGAGTCGGCCGGTTTCGATCTTGCGCAGGGTTTCGGGGGAGATTCCCGCCTCGGCGGCGACGTCGGAGAGTTCGCGGTCGGCGCGGGCCGCGCGCAACCGTCCGCCGAGGCGGCGGCCTGCCTCGATCTGGGCGGGGGTGAGCGGGAGTCGGACCATGCGACCAGGGTACGAGTGGTATTAAAATACCGCAAGCCGCTACGCTGGTATTAAAATACCGAGTGGAGGTTGTGATGGTGGAGTTGAAGTCGCCCGCGGAAATCGATCGCATGGGGGTGACCGGGCGGTTCGTCGCGGGGGTGCTGGCCGAGGTGCGGGCGCTCGCGCGGGTCGGGGTGAACCTGCTCGAGCTGGAAGCGCATGTGCGCGAACGCATCCGGGAGGCCGGTGCGCAATCCTGCTACTGGGACTACGCGCCGTCGTTCGGGCGCGGACCGTTCCGCAACACGGTCTGCCTCTCGGTGAACGACGCCGTGCTGCACGGACTTCCGTTCGACTACCGGTTGCGCGACGGCGACGTGCTCAGTATCGACCTCGCCGTCGGCATCGACGGATGGGTGGCCGATTCGGCCACCACGGTCATCGTCGGCACGGCGGATCCGGAAGATCTGCGACTGGTCCGCGCGACCGAGGAGGCGCTGGCCGCCGCCATCGAGGCCGCCCTGCCGGGTAATCGGATCGGCGACATCTCCGCTGCCATCGCGGGGGTCGCCCGCTCCCACGGCTACCCGGTGAACACCGAATTCGGCGGCCACGGTCTCGGACGGACCATGCACGAGGACCCGCACATCCCCAACGCGGGCAGGCCGGGCCGCGGATACACGCTGCGGCCCGGTCTGACCATCGCCATCGAACCCTGGTTCGCGCGCACCACCGACCGGATCTACACCGACCCCGACGGCTGGACCATCCGGTCGGCCGACGGTTCCCGTACCGCCCATTCCGAACATACGGTCGCGATCACCGCCGACGGCCCGCGAGTGCTCACCGTCGCGGGTTAGTCGTCACCGTCGAGCCAGTGCTCCAGATCGGTGCCCGCGCGCAGTTCTTCGGTGACGGCGTCGCGGTCCTCGGCGGATAATTCCAGCGCGCGGATATCGGCGCGGAATTTCTCGGCGCGCCGCGGTTCGTCCGTGGCCACCGCCAATTCGGCGAGCATCGCCATGGCGCGGGCGCGTTCGAGTGGGGTCGCGACGGTGGCGAACCGGCCGAGTCCGACCTCGAGCACGCGCGCGGCGGCTTTGTCGTCGTTCTTGAAATCGCGCAGGATCCGGGCATTGTCGAGCACGCGCGCGAGATCCTCCAGTTCGGCCGAACCCCCGTATTCGACATCCTCGGGTTCGTCGCGCTGGATGAATATCAGGGTGTTGCCGTCGGGGTCGACGACGCTGAATCGACTCTGGCCGGGGCGGAATCGGGTGATCCGCGGACGCCCTTTGGCGGGAATCTTTCCGAAGTGGGCACGCAGAGCGGTGCTGAATTCGCGGTGCACGTCGGCCACGTTGTCGACCATCACCAGACAGCCGACATGTTCGATGATCGATTCCGCTGTCTCGGGCGCCCCGGAGAAGTGGATCGGGCAGCCGTTGCGTTCGAAGGCGAGATAGACGTAGGGGCGGGTCTGCTCGTAGGTCACGGTGTAGCCGAGTGTTCGGTAGAAATCCAGGGTCGCGGCCGGTGCTGCGGTCCACAGCACGGGAACCGGGGTGTCGCCCATCGGGAAGTTCCTCCACGTGATCGAAGCTAGTCAAATTTGACTACCCCAGCCTAAGGCGCGTTTCGGGGAAGTCAAGCTCGAGTAGCATGTGCGGTCGACGGCGAAGGAAAGGATGGTCGACATGTCCTCGGTGCGACTGCTCGTGCTCGGGGTGATCCGTAGGCAGGGGCGCGCCCACGGGTACGCCGTGCGCGCCGAACTGCTGTCGTGGCGCGCGGACACGTGGACCAATGTGAAACCGGGCTCGATCTATCACGCCCTGAAACAGCTCGGCGCGGAAGGAAAATTGAGCGCCTCCGATACCGAGAGCAGCGAGAAGGGACCGGGACGAACCCTGTTCACGCTGACCGAGGCCGGGGAAGTGGAATTCCGCGCGCTGATGGACGCGGCGCTGGTGAGCGTCGACATGGAGGAGTTGGGCGCGGCCATCGCCTTCATGGACGCACTGCCCCGCGCGCACGTCATCGAGAAATTACGCGAGCAGCGCCGCAACAGCGACACGGTGCGCGCCGAACTTCTCGCGATGATTCCCGATTTCCCCGGCCGCTACGAAGCGCCGCACGCCACCGATCTACTCGAATTGTGGAGTGGTGTCTTCGCGAATCTCACGGCGTGGACCGGCGGCATTCTCGCGCGGCTGGAGGCGGGCGAATACCACCTGCGGGAACGGGCATACCCGGATCCGGAAGATTAGGCTGCGGGCATGACCAACACCCTCGGTCCCGTCGGCGACGCGGACTACGTTCTCCTGACGACGTTCCGAAAGGACGGCACGCCCGTCGGGACACCGATCTGGGCGGTGGCCGACGGCGACAAACTGTTCGTCTGGACCGTCACCGACAGCTGGAAGGTGAAACGGCTGCGCAAGAATCCCGCGGTCACTGTCCAGCCCTGCGACGTGCGCGGCAAGCCGCGCGGCGAGGTGGTCGAAGGCACCGGCCGGATCCTGGACGCCGAAGGCACCGCGCGGGTGCGCAAACTGCTGATGCGCAAGTACTTCATCCTCGGCCCGTTGACCATCATCGGAAGCAATCTGCGTCGCGGGAAATCCGGGACCGTCGGGATCGAGATCACGCCGACGCCCCCACCTGCGCCGTAACCATACGGTGATACGCAATCCGCAAGTCCGGTAGGGCGATTCGGGGGAGTGCGGGGCGAAGGACCCACCCACTCGGTTATCCTTGCGCGCGCACCGGGGTAGTTCACTGGCAGACCTCATTTTTCGGCCCTGCCCCGGGGGGAGGGAACGTGATGACGGTACCGACGCGACAGCCGAATACCTCTCGCCCTTACCCGATCGCCGATCACTCGGCGTCGGGGCAGGCACCCCGGTCCACCGCGAACGGCTGGGTGCCGGTGATCATCGCCGGCGTCGTCGCCGCTTTCGTCATCGCGATCGCGGGGGTGATCAGCGGTCTGATCGTGGTCGGCATCCGGGAGTCGTCGATGCCCGACACCGCGCCGAAACCGGCGGTGTCCGCGCCCCAGGCCAGCGTTCCGGTGATACCGCCCGCCGCGGCGATCCCGTCGACGATCGCGGCGCGCACCAGCGTCGCGAGCGCGCCGGAGAGTCTGGATCCGCTGGTCGTCCAGCGCGGCGTGGTGCAGGTGCTCGGCGAGTCCTACGGGCAGGAAGACGTCCGCGAGGTGAAATGCCCCGCCGGGCAGCCGGTGGAGGTCGGCGCGGTCTTCGACTGCACGGCCAGGGTGGACGGGATCAAGAAGAGCGTGACGATCACCGTCACCGATCTCGACGGCACCTACGAGGTCAGCCGCCCGCACTAGGACAGGGCGCGCCGTTCGATCAGGTCGCCTGACTCACCGACGACATGTGGAAGTCGGGAATACGCAACGGCGGCATGGCGGTTCGGGTGAACCAGTCCTTCCACTCGCGCGGCAGCGTCGTCTCCGTCGCGCCCGCCTCGGTCGCGCGCCGCAGCAGATCCAGCGGGCTCTCGTTGAAGCGGAAGTTGTTCACCGCGCCGACCACCTCGCCGTTCTCGATCAGATAGACGCCGTCACGGGTGAGCCCGGTGAGCAACAGGGTCGCCGGATCGACGACGCGGATATACCAGAGCGTGGTCAGCAGCAGACCGCGTTCGGTACGCGCGATCATCTCGTCCAGGGTGGCCTCGGAACCGCCGGTCAACAGCAGATTGTCGCCGGGGACCGTCGCGGGAGCGTCGTATTCGGCGGCGGTGGCGCGCGGATAGATCAGCGATTCGATCACGCCGTCGCGCAACCAGTCGACCCGTCGCGCGGACAACCCGTTGTCGAAGACCGACATCGCCTCCGAGGATGCGCGGGTCGCGACGAAGGGCTGGTACTCGAGTCCGCTCGCCTCCGGATCGGAGTACAGGGTCAGCGGAATCTCGCTGAGTCGCTCGCCGACCCTGGTGCCACCCGCGCGCGCGAACGCCGAATGTCCTTCGTGCGCGCCTCGGCCCTCCATCGACCAGGACATGTAGATCATCATGTCCGCGACGGTCGACGGCGGCATCAGCGTCTCGTAGCGCCCGGCGGGCAGATCGATCCTGGTGCCCGCCCAATCCAGCCTGCGTGACAGGTCGGCGAGCATCGCGGCGATATCGACATCGGTGAAGTCGGTGGTTCCGACCCCGACCCAGGCGCTGGCCAGATCCGTGCCCTCGCCGCGCTTCCCGTTGATTTCCACCGACCCCGTCGGCTGGGTGAAACGGCGGCGGACCCCGGTCGACGTGCCGAGCCAGGTGGTGACGACCCGGTGTTCGGCGTACCCGTAGAGACGGTCCGTGCCGTCGAATCCGACCGCGAGATCGCGCGCGAGTTCGGTGAACACCTCGATGCCGGTGCGCGCGGGCGGAGCGGACCAGTCCTCGGCGTGGGCTCGCGGTTCCAGCAGCGGCATGGCGTCTTTCGCGGGTTCGGCGCTGCTCGCCGCCGCCTCGCTGGCCCGCACCACCGCCTCGATCTCGTCCGGATCGACGCTGGTGGAGCTGATGCTGCCGACGCGCGCGGTCTGCGGCCCCTCGCGGAAGACGGAGACGACCGCCCAGTCCCGCGCGGTCGTGGAACCGTTGGTCGTCATCGAATTACCGGCCCAGCGCAGCGTCGCCTCGGACGCGTCGGAGACGATGACCATCACCTCGTCGGCCTTCGAGAGCGCCAGTGCCCGCTCGACCACCTCGCCCGCGTGCGGCAACTCCGTCACTGCCCTGCCTCCGTCCGCGTGTTGAGAATATTGATGCCGCGCACCAGGATCGACGGGCAGCCGTGGCTGACCGGGGCCGCCTGACCGGGCTGGGCCTTTCCGCAGTTGAACGCGCCGCCGAGCTGCCAGGTGGACCGACCGCCGACCGCTTCCATCGACCCCCAGAAATCGGTGGTCGTCGCCTGGTAGGCGACATCGCGCAACTGCCCGTCGAGTTCGCCGTCACGGATACGGAAGAAGCGCTGTCCGGTGAACTGGAAGTTGTAGCGCTGCATATCGATCGACCACGACCGGTCGCCGACGATGTAGATGCCGTTCTCGACCCGCGAGATCAGGTCCTCGGTGCTGGTATCCGCCTCGGGGTCGGGTTGCAGCGAGACATTGGCCATGCGCTGGATCGGCACGTGATGCGGGGAGTCGGCGTACGAGCAACCGTTGGAACGTTCGAGGCCCAGGCGCGGGGCGAAGACCCGGTCGAGTTGGTAGCCGACCAGGGTTCCGTCACGGACCAGATCCCAGCGCTGTCCGGCCACACCCTCGTCGTCGTAGCCGACGCTGGCCAGCCCGTGCCGTTCGGTGCGGTCACCGGTGACGTGCATGATCGGCGTGCCGTACCGCAGGGTCCCGAGTTTGTCCGGGGTGGCGAAGGAGGTGCCCGCGTAGGCGGATTCGTAGCCGATCGCGCGGTCGTACTCGGTGGCGTGCCCGATGGATTCGTGGATGGTGAGCCACAGATTGGTCGGGTCGATCACCAGATCGGTCGGCCCCGGCGTCACACCGGGCGCTTTCACCTTCTCGGCGAGCCAGGCCGGGATCTTCGCGAGTTCGTCGTTCCAATCCCAGACCCCGTCGGCTCCGGTGACGTACTCCCAGCCCCGGCCCGCGGGCGCCGCGAGGGTCCGCATACTCTCGAAAACGCCCGCCGAGGAATCGACGGTGACCGCTTCCAGGGTGGGATGCAGGCGAATCCGCTGCTGGGTGATCGAGGAGCCCGCGGTGTCGGCGTAGTAGGTCTGCTCCTTGACCTGGAGGACCGACGCGGTCACGTGGTCGACGCCGTCGGCGCTGGACAGGCGTTCCGAATAGTCCTGGAGCAGCGCGACCTTCTCCGTGGTCGGCACCGCGAACGGATCGATGTCGTAGGCAGAGGACCAGCGCGCGTCACGGTAGACCGGTTCGTCGGCGAGTTCGACACGTTCCCTGTTGAGCGCGCGCAACGTCGTCGCGACCGTCACCGCGCGCCGCGCCACCTCGGCGGCGGTCTGCGCGGTCAGCGCCGGATGCGACGCGAAACCCCAGGTGCCGTCGACGATCACGCGGACGGCGAATCCGAGATCGGTCGCGTTCGTGATCGCCTCGACCTCGCCGTCGCGCAGCCGAATCGATTGGGTCACCAGCCGTTGCACACGCAGGTCGGCGTATTCGGCGCCCGCGGATGTCGCCGCGCCGAGCGCGGCGTCGGTCAGCGCGGGCAGTGGTAGCGCGAGGAATTCGGCGTCGATGGCCGCAGTTCCCGACGAATCCTCGGAATTCGCGATGCTCACCCCGGCTACGCTACCGGGTCCGCCCGTGACCGGGTGTCCCGGCGCACAACCCGGCGCAACCGGACGAATTGCCCAGCGGCGCACGACCAACGGCGCGCTGGAAACCCCCTGGTTACCGCGAGGACGGCAGTCGATGTCGTACTGTGCCCGCGTGCCGCCATCTGCCCTGCGCGACCGTAAACGGGAACGTACCCGCCGTGCTCTGCTCGAGGCCGCTGTCGAGCTGTTCGAGAACAGAGGCTACGAGGAGACGACCGTGGCCGATATCGCCGCCACGGCCGATGTCGGCACCCGCACGTTCTTCAATTACTTTGCCAGCAAGGAAGAACTGCTGTTCCCCGAACCGGACGAGCGGGTGCGCGCCGCCGTCGTCGCGATCGGCGGGCGCAGGCCGGGCGAACGTCCGGTCGAGGTGCTGCTGCGCGCGCTACGGGCCGCGGGGGACAACCCCGGTGACCACCTGATCGACGACCTCAACGCCAGGATCGCCGCGGTGCGCGCACAGGTCTCGCGCACCGTGCCCGCGGTGAGCGGTCGGGCCGCGCACGCCCAACTACTCGCCCAGCGCGAGATCGGCAGGCAGTTGCACGCCGCGTTCCCCGAGGAATTCGACGAAGTCGGGGCCGCGGCATTGGTCGGCGCGGTGGTCGGCGCGGTCTCCGGAGCGCTGACGGTTCTTTTCCAGCAACCGCATTCGAGCCAGGAGGACGGCGAGCGACTGCATCGCCGGATCCACGAGACCACCTCGCGGGTACTGCAACCGTGGCTGTCCGCGCCCCACCCGACCCGCGCCGAAACCGTCGGCTGAGGGCTCCCGATCAGGCGAATTGCTGCCAGCCCAGCCGGATCACCATCCCGATGACCACGACCAGCAGCACCACGCGGACGAATTCGGCGCCCTTGCGCAGGGCCATCCGCGAACCGGCCACGGCACCGGCGACATTGCCCACCGCCATGGCCGCGCCGAGCGCGAAGAGGATGTGGCCGGTGGCGCCGAAGTAGATCAGCGCACCCACATTGGATCCGCAGTTGATCACCTTCGCCATCGCGGCCGCCCGGACGAATTCGGTGCCGAGCACGGTCGCGAAGGTGATGATCAGGAAAGTGCCGGTGCCGGGGCCGAGCAGGCCGTCGTAGAACCCGATCAGTCCGGCGGCCAGTCCGACGACCAGGATCACCTTGCGCCGCGTCGGCGGGTGCGTCGCCATGGTGATGCCGATCGACGGGCGCAACGTGACGAAGATCGCGACCCCGACCAACACGACCATCACGATCGGGACGAACAACTCGCGGTCGATCAGCGACACCGCCGCCGCCCCGAGCCCGGCCGCCACCGCGGCGATCACGGCGGCGGGCAGCAGGATCCGCCACCGCATGGGCACCTTGCGGGCGAAGGTGATCGCGGAGGCCGACGTCCCCGCGACCGCGGCCATCTTGTTGGTGCCGAGCGCCGTCTGCGGCGCGATACCCGGCGCTACCAGGAACAGCGTCGGCAGCACGATCAACCCGCCGCCGCCGACCACCGCGTCGACCCAGCCCGCAGCGGTCGCGGCGACGAGCAGGGTCGTCCAGTCCGCGAAATCCACCCCGTCAGCCAACCAGACGTCCCATGATTCGACGCGGGTGGCGTCCGCGGGGAATCGGGCACGCCGCCGCGGTCGGGGTCCACCGCCGCGCCGCCGCCCTAGGCTGAGGTTCGTGCGTCGGTTCAGTCTGTGGCTTCGCGGCAAGCCGCTCGTAGCGGATTCCATCCTCGCGTTCGGACTGCTGCTGCTGGATCTGACCGGACTCGGCGAAAGCCGGGAGAAGGTCGTCTACCTGGTGATCGGCGGATTGCTGCCGATTCCGGTGGCGTTCCGTCGCGCCTATCCACGGGCCATGTCGGCACTCATGCTGCTGCTCGCGCTGAGTACGTCGGCGGTGAACTATCTGCTCGACGATCACGCGAGTCATCCGGCGCTGCTCGCGCTCGGCATCATGCTCTACACCCTCGTCGCGTACGTGGGCAGGCGCGAAGGGCTGCTGCTGCTGGTCGGCTTGGCGATCGAGAGCACCGTCTCGGTAATTCTGCTGGATCAGCCGGTGCCGTCCACCGTCGCGTTCATCTCGCTGTTCTACGCGCTGTGCTGGACGCTGGCCGAATTCAACGGCGCGCGCCACGCCTACGATTCGGAGGTCGCGGCCCGGCTCGCCGTCGCCGACTACGACCGGGAACGGCGCACGCACGAAGCGGTGGCCATGGAACGCACCAGGATCGCCAGGGAACTGCACGATGTGGTCGCGCACGCGGTGAGCGTGATGATCGTGCAATCCGACGGGGCCCGCTACGCGCTGCGCCGGGATCCCGACGTCGCCGAACAGGCGATGGCAACCGTCGCGGCCACCGGGCGCGAGGCATTGCGTGAATTGCGCCGCACCGTCGCCCTGTTGCGCACCGATCACGCGCCCGACAGCCTGCCCCAGCACGGGACCGCGGGACTGGCCCGATTGGTGGAGATGATGCGCGGCACCGGACTTGCCGTCGACACGGAACTCACGGGCGGACTCGACGGGATCGCGCCGGAAGTCAGCCTCGGCGTGCACCGCGTCATCCAGGAATCGCTGACCAACACCCTGCGGCACGCCGGACCGAATCCGAAGGCCTGGGTTCGCGTGCGACGACGCGACGCCGATGTCCTCGTCGAGGTCACCGACACCGGCGGGATACCGGTGCACGGTCCGCCCGGGAGTTCGATCGAGGGCAGCGGCATGGGCCTGGTCGGTATGCGCGAGCGGATCGCCGTCCTCGGTGGGACGCTGGAGACCGGCCGGATGCCGGACGGGGCCTGGCTGGTGCGCGCCACCATCCCGCTCGACCCCGGCCTGTCCGACTGAGCCGGGTTCGAGCGGGTCAGACGACGAGAATCTCCAGGTCGCGCAGGATCTCACTGGCGGTGATCGGGTCGAGGACCTCGAATCGGGTGTCGCCGCACCGGTGCCACCAGTGCCGGGGCGGCCCGGCCGCGAGTTCGACCGAGACGATCCCCTGCTCCGGGATCGACAGGGGATCACCGGCATCGATGCCGTCGTCGAGCACGATGAGCACCTGGAGGTCGGCGCCGACCGGGCGGAACAGGTAATCCTGGACTCCGCCGTCGGCCGGTGCGCTGCGTCGCCAGCCGGAATCCTCCAGTCGCAGCAGCGCGCTCGTCGCCACCATCCGATCCGCGAAACGCGCCAGCGAGGTGGCCGCCGCTTCCTCGGCCGAGAGCCGGTGCACCGTCCGGTCGAGTTGCGGGAACGGCTGCCTGATCCGGTCGTCGGCGAATCGGGCAGCCCAGTACGGAAGCCGCTCGCCTAGATGCAGCGGATGCGCGATGGCGACTTTCTCGGTGCGCAAGTCCAACGGACGGTCGGCGTGGTCGCGCAGTGTGCCGTCGGCCGCGAGATGGAAGGAGTCCGTCGGGTGCGCGTCGTCGTCGAGGACCACCCAGACCAGTTGCCGCGCGAGATGACGCAACAGCGGGTGCTCGAGGAACGCCGTGCGATGTTCGGCGGCATACCAGGTGCGTCCACGCACCATCGCGGCCTCGAGTCGCCGCGCCTGCTGGGCGGCGACCGCTTCGACCTCCCGTTCGAGGTCGGTGAAACGTTCGGCGGTCGGCCGGGCGAGGGTCCCGCGCAACAGTGAGCCGACACCGGGTTTCGGCTGCGCGACGAATCCGACGAGCGAGATGCGGGTGCCGTCCGCCAGCACCAGGGTTCCGTCGGATTCCAGGCCGCAGGTGGGGACCTGGCGGTCGGCCAGTTGATCCGCGCTCAAGCCGATCCGATCGGCGACCGCGGACACCCCGCGCTTGGCCTCCGCGTGCAATTCGTCGGGCGGCAGGATCAGGGTGAGGCGGATCAGTTGGGTGAGCGCGGCGTCGGTGCCGATCGCCGTCAGCACCCGGATAGCGGTGACGGCCCTGCTGTGCCCGGCCGGTCCGTCCCAGGTGACGAGCAGTTCCGCGAGGGTGCGCGCGGTGGTGTCGTCACCGGTTCGCGCCAGCGCCGTCAGCACCCAGTCGTCGGAGGGCGGATAGCCCGCGGCGCGCCACCGCTCGAACAGCGCGATACCGAACGCGGCGCGATCGGCGGGATCGAGTTCGGCGATCAGCGCGTCCACGTAATCGTGTTCGGGTCCGGCGAGCAGGGTGCACAGCCGCATGGCGTCGGCGGGCGCCAGCGCGGGCAGCGCGGTGAGATCCAGCCACGGCCGGAAGTCGAGCGGTCCGTCGACCGGTGCGCCGAGTTGCTCGCCCAACAGCGCCGCGCACGCGACGCCGCTGTCGTCGCCGCGGTGGGCCGCGGTCGCGAGCAGTCGGCGCGCCCGCTCGGGAAACGCCGTGACCGCGCCGCGCAACGCGGTGCGCGCGCGACGGTCGGGCAGCAGGTCGATCAGCAGGTCGAAGGCCTCGTCGGTGGGAAAGTCGGCCAGGATCTGGACCGCCCGGTGGTACATGTCGTCGTTGGCCTGCGCGACGCAGGCGGCGATCGACGCGGCGGCGGCGGGCCCGAGATGGGCGGCCACGCTGTAGAGCACGTGCGGGTCGCGGGCGAGCACTCCGTGACCGGCGACAGCGGCGACGCGTTCGGCCTGGGCGGGGGTGGCGGCCGCGCTGAACAGGGCGGCCACCGTCCAGTGCCGATCGATGCCGTCTCCCAGTTCCGCGACGGCCTCGTCGACCCACTCGGCTTCGCTCGGCGCGAGATAGGCCAGCAATCGACGCGCGTAAGCGTCGCCGCGCAACGCGGTGAGCACTCCGATGGCGCGCGAATACGATTCGTCGGGCGCGACCGCGAGGAAGGCGCGCAGTCGCCGTGCCATCGGCCGGGTCGCGGTGGTGGCCGCGTCCGTGTTCCTCCGGACGGCCGCACCGGCCAGCCGCGCGCCGATGCCGTCGTCCGTACCGCCCTCGCCCGCGCTGTCGGGGCGAACCAGCCGGACCCGGCTCACATGGACGAGCGCCTCGGCCGCGAATTCGAGGCCGTACCACTCCACCAGCAGGTCGGCGACGTCACCGCGATCGGGTGGCGGCAGCATCCGCAGCAGCAGCGCGCTGATCACACCGGAACCGACCGGTTCGCCGATGCCCGATTCCAGTACCGCGAGCCCGCGTGCCGCGATGACGGGATCGGAAGCGGGGTGGGCGAGTACGGCGCGCAGCGCGTCCACCGAGTCGTAGAGCAGTTCGCGAACCCGTTGCGCGGCCGCCGAATCCACCGCGACGCGACACTGTCCGCGTCCGCGCCACGGCTCGGTACGACGCCACCAGCGCGCGGGAACGATCCATGTCCGCTCGTCGGAGCGCAGCCGTGCGAGTGATTTCCTGTCGGACACCTCGTCCCCCCGGGTCTATGTCTGGTCGAACCGAAAAGGATATCGCGCAATACCGACAGGAACGAACTCGAACGGCTCGCGCGCGCATCGCCGCCGGAATTCTTTCAGTAACCGCGCGGATTTCGAAATCGGCGCGCACGCAACCGAACCGGATCGCGCGATGTCGTGAATGGTACGGATCCCGCGGGGTCGAGGCGTCGCTCGCGACGCCGTGGGCACGCGCGCGCGGGGGCAGGTCCTAGATTGGAGAGGTGCCGATCACCGTGCTCGTCGTCGACGACCAGGAACTCATGCGCATGGGTCTGAAGATGGTGCTGGGCGCGCAGCCGGATCTCGAAGTGATCGGCGAGGCCGAGAACGGCGCGGTCGCGGTCGCGCGCGCCAAGGAACTGCGGCCGGATGTGGTGCTGATGGATGTGCGCATGCCGGTGGTCGACGGTGTCACCGCGACCGGACGCATCATCGAGGCGGGCGACGGCTGCAAGGTGCTGGTGATGACCACCTTCGACCTCGACGAGCACGCGCTCGGCGCGTTGCGGGCCGGCGCGAGCGGATTCCTGCTCAAGGACACCCCGCCGGAGGATCTGATCTCGGCCATCCGCAGTGTCGCGGCCGGTGACGCGGTCGTCTCGCCCAAGGTCACCAAGCGACTGCTCGACCGGCTCATCGCCGACGATTCCGGCGGTATGCGCGATCCCGGCGTGCTCGAGGTGCTGACCGCGCGCGAACGCGAGGTGCTCGAACATATCGCGGCGGGGCGATCCAATGCCGAGATCGCCCGGCAGCTGTACCTGTCGGAGGCGACCGTGAAGACCCACGTGGGGCGGGTGTTGACGAAACTGGGGCTGCGCGACCGGGTGCAGGCCGTGGTCCTCGCCTACGAAACCGGTCTGGTCCGCCCCGGCGGCTGACGCGCCGGGGGTCTCAGCGAGCTATCAGGCGCGACCGGGAGAAAAACCGGGCTCTCCGGCGTTGTACCGGGTAGATCCTTCGAAAGGAACGCCGATGCCCGCCCTGATCTTCGCGCTGTACGTCGTCACCGAGATCGCCGCGCTCTTCGCCGTCGGTCATTTCCTCGGCGTCGTGCCCGCGATCCTGCTGCTGATCGCCGTATCGGCCGCGGGCATGCTGCTCCTCGGTTCGCAGGGCCGCCGTGTCATCGAACAGTTCCGCCGCGCCGGTCGCGGCGACCTCGATCCCGGTACCGCTGTCGCGGACGGCGCGCTCGTCGCGGTGGGCGGCGTGCTCATGTTCGTGCCCGGTCTGGTGACCGGACTGATCGGCCTGCTGTTCCTGCTTCCGCCCACCCGCTTCCTCGTGCGTCCCGTCGTCACCGCGGTCGCCGCCCGGCGGATCGGGAGATTCGCCGCGGCCCGGCCGTATCGCGGTGTGGTGATCGACGGCGACGACGTCATCGACGGCACCGTCGTGCAGCAGTGGTACGACGACGGACAGGGCAACGCCCGCCGCGCGGTCGGCCCCGCCTGATCCGGGCGTCCACGCGCACTCCGGCGAGCGGCCCCCTCGAGCGGATGCGGCAGACTGATCCCCCGTGAGTACCCAGTTGCTGCTCGGCGGTCGTATCTACAGTTCCAGTGCCCCCGACGCGACCGCGATGGCGGTCACCGACGGAATGGTGGTGTGGCTGGGAGCCGAGAAGCCGGGCCGGGCCTTGCACCCGGATGCCGAGATCATCGACGTCGACGGCGCGTTCATCGCACCCGCCTTCGTCGACCCGCACGTGCACGTGACCGCGCTCGGACTGCAACTGACCGGACTCGACCTGTCCGGCGCCGAATCCCTCGGTGCCTGCCTGGACCTGGTCCGCGCCTACGCGACCGGCCATCCGGAGGGCGCGATCCTCGGCGACGGATGGGACGAGACCCGCTGGCCCGAGGGCAGGCCGCCGACGGTCGAGGAGATCGACGCGGCCGCAGGGCCCGGCAGGCAGGCCTATCTGGCCCGCGTGGACGCGCATTCGGCGGTGGCATCGACGGCCCTGCTCGACGCGGTTCCGCAGGTGCGCTCGGCGACCGGATTCACCCGTGGTGAGCCGGTACGGGCCGCCGCCCACCACCTCGTACGCGCCACCGTGCTGGCGGGTCTGGATCGCACGCGCCGCGATCACGCGCGCCGCGCCGCGCTCGACGCGGCGGCGGCACACGGCGTCGCCGCCGTGCACGAATGCGGGGGGCCCGAGATCGCGGGCCGTACCGATCTGCGCGAACTGCTCGAATTCGAGCACGGGGTCGAAGTGCGGGCGTACTGGGGTGAGGCGGTGCGCACCGCCGATCAGGCCCGCGAACTGCTCGGTGACCTCGGCGCGCACGGCCTGGCCGGTGACCTCTTCGTCGACGGCTCGCTCGGCTCGCATACCGCGTGGCTGCGCGAACCCTATGCCGACCACGCCACGTCGGGACTCGGATATCTCGACGCCGACGCGATCGAGGCGCATGTGCGCGCCTGCACCGAAGCGGGTATCCAGGCCGGATTCCATGTCATCGGCGACGGGGCCATGGCCGCGGTCGTCGCGGGCTTCGAGCGGGTGGTCGACGCGCTCGGCGGTCCGGCCGTCGCGGCCCGCGGACACCGTCTCGAACACACCGAGATGCTCGACGCCGAGCAGATAGCGAAACTCGCGGCGTGGGGTGTCATCGCCAGCGTGCAGCCCGGATTCGACGCGGCGTGGGGCGGCGGTTCGGGCATGTACGCCGCGCGACTCGGCGCCGAGCGCGCCGCCGCCATGAATCCCTTCGCCGCCATGGCGTCCGCCGGTATCGCCCTCGCCATCGGATCGGACGCCCCGGTCACCGCGCTGAATCCGTGGGCCGCCGTGCGCGCGGCCGTCAACCACCGCACCGCGGGCAGCGGCATCTCCCCGCGCGCGGCCTTCTCGGCCGCCACCCGCGGCGCGTGGCGGGCGGGCGGCGTCCGCGACGGACTCGCGGGCACGCTGGTTCCCGGCGCCCCCGCCTCCTACGCGATCTGGGAGGCCGACGAACTCGTGGTCGCCGCGGCCGCCGACAGCGTGCAGCGCTGGTCGACCGATCCGCGCTCCCGGGTGCCGGGACTGCCCCCGTTGGACGCGGACGCCCCGCTGCCCCGCTGCCTGCGCACCGTCCATCGCGGAGTCACCATCCATGAAGCCTGATCCCGTCGTCGCGGCCCCGGGGACCGAGGCGGTGTCGCGGTGGCGGTCGGTTCCCGACGTCGTCGGCCGGTACCCGGTCCCGGCACGGGCGCTGGCCGCCGTGCTGGCCGGAGTGCTGCTGTTCGGCAGTTTCCCGCCGCGCCCGTACTGGTTCCTCGCCCCGGTCGGCCTCGCCGTGCTGGTTCTCGTGCTGCGCGCGCCCGGCGGGCTGCGCGGCGGGTTCGGATACGGGATGCTGGCCGGACTCGGCTTCTTCCTCCCGCTGCTGCCGTGGACCGGGATCTACGTCGGTCCGGTGCCGTGGCTGGCCCTGTCGACGGTATGCGCGGTCTTCCTCGGCGGTTTCGGGGTGCTCGCCCGTCTGCTCGGCAGGTTGCCGGGGTGGCCGGTATGGCTGGCACTGGCCTGGACCACGGGGGAGTGGGCGCGGTCGAGTTTTCCTTTCGGCGGGTTCCCCTGGGGGCGTGTGGCTTTCGGCCAGGCCGATGGCTGGTATCTGCCGCTGGCGATGATCGGCGGCGCGCCGCTTGTCGGATTCGCGGTCGCGCTCACCGGTACCGCCGCCGCCGCGCTGGCCGAACGCCTGTGGGCGCTGCGAGCACCGGGGTCCGCCTCGAACGAGGCCGCACCGGTCCGCGCGTCACGGCGCGGAATCGTCACCGCCGCGGTCACTCTCGCGATCCTGCCGCTGGCGGGCCTGCTGCTCCGCTCCGCGCTGCCGGGCCCGCAGGACGGTGAGCGGATGATCACCGTCGCCGCAATCCAGGGCAGCGTGCCCCGGCTCGGCCTCGATTTCAACGCACAGCGACGAGCCGTACTGGACAACCATGTCCGGCGCACCGAGGAACTGGCGCGCGAGGTCGCCGCGGGCCGGGTGAAAAAGCCCGACGTGGTCATCTGGCCGGAGAATTCCTCCGATATCGACCCGTTGCGCAACGCCGACGCCGCGGCGTTGATCACCGCCGCCTCCGAGCGGATCGGCGCGCCCATCCTCGTCGGGGCCGTTCTGGTGAACGCGGACCGCACCACCAGCAATTCGGTCATCGTCTGGAACGGCGCCGCCGGACCGGGTGAGCGTCACGACAAGAAGATCATCCAGCCCTTCGGTGAGTACCTCCCGATGCGCGGATTCTTCCGCCTCTTCTCCGACTACGCCGATCGGGCCGGGTACTTCGTCCCGGGACACGGTGACGGCGTCGTCCACGCGGCCGGGACCGATATCGGCGTCGCGACCTGCTACGAAGTAGCGTTCGACCGCGCCTTCCGCGATTCGATGCGCGCGGGCGCGCAATTACTGACGGTCCCGACCAACAACGCGACCTTCGGCGACAGCGAGATGACCTATCAGCAACTCGCGATGTCGCGGGTGCGCGCGGTCGAACACGGCAGGGCCCTCGTCGTCGCGGCGACGTCCGGGGTCAGCGCGATCATCACCGCCGACGGCGACATACAGGCCGAGACGCCGCTGTTCGTGCCGTCCGCGCTGGTAGCGGACCTGCCGCTGCGAAACGAAAAGACAATCGCCACGCGAATCGGCCCCGCGCCCGAACTTCTCTCGGTTATCCTGACCAGTGCCGCGGTGGTGTTTGTGCTCTACCGGCGTCGAAGGCGCGCGTGAGCGCCTCGAACGATCCGGGACCGGATGCTTCGTCGATCGGGACGCGATACCCGATCCGCCCTTGATCCCGGGGCGGTAGGGGCTCTTTCTCTCCACCAACCGAACATCTCCACCAACCGAACAATCGTTCTGTTTCGGGGCCGGGTTGTCTGATTACCGCCGGTTCCGAGCGTTCCATGCTGTTCGCCAGTCTGTTGCTGATGTCGCCGAGATCGCCATCCAAGATCACCGCCGATAACCGTGCTACCGCCGGTGATCGCTCGATGGTCGGCGGTGGGAACGCCCGGTTAGCGGGAATATAGCTAGCGAAAATCGCCGTCCTACACCGGCGTTCGATGCAAAACAAATCAAGCACACCGGCCATCCGCCGGATGTGGTGCTCCGAATCATAGGGCGTGGATCAGGCTCTACGGCTGGCGCATGCGCGCGGGTCGTGGTGGTGCTCGGGGAGTTGCGTCAACTGCGGCAGAACGGAGTGATTGATGAGTTCATTGGCCACCGATCGCGTAGACCAATGCTCTTCCGGCGAATACTCGCCACAGCCATTCGCACTCTCTCCCGCACAGACAGCTCTGTGGTACGCCCAGCGCATCCGTCCGGATGTGCCGCTGACGATCGCCCAGTACGTCGAATTCCGCGGCGACCTCGATATCGGCCGCCTGCTGTACGCCACCGAGCGCTACGGCGCCGAGTCGCAGGCGGGCTATGTCCGTCTGACCGAGATCGACGGCGTCCCGCACCAGTACATCGACCTGAACTGGCGTCCCGGCTGGGGCCGGATGGATCTGCGCGACCAGGAGGATCCCAGAGCCGCCGCCCTGCGGTGGATGCACGAACACGCGGGCTCCCCGATCGACGTCGAACACGACCCGCTCAGCACGAACGTGATCCTGCGGGTCGGTGACGCGGAGTATTTCTGGTACGCGCGTGCCCATCACATCGTCATCGACGGCTACGGCTCCATGACCGCGATGACCAGGGTCGCGGAGATCTACACCTCCCTCGAGGAGCACACCGAGCCCACGGTGTCGCGCGCCACCGATCTCGCCGCGATCTACGCGGGCGAGTCGACCTACCGCGCGTCCAAGCGGTTCGTCACCGACCGCGACTACTGGATGGAACAACTCGCGGGCGTCGGCGCGCCCAAGAGCCTGTCCAGCGTGAACACGTCCAGTTCGGTACCCGCCGCCGCGCGCTGGCTGGCCGGTGACGTGCTCGACGACCGGGCCGACGCCGCCCTCGCCGCGGTCACCGCGGCCAACGGCGCGCACCCGTCGACCGTCTTCGTCGCGGCCCTCGCCTGCTACGTGCGCTCGGTGACCGGCGATTCCGAGGTGGTGCTGAGCCTGCCCGTCTCGGCGCGCACCACCGTCACGCTGCGGCGCTCGGCCGGTGTCGTGTCGAATGTCGTGCCGCTGCGCATCCACTTCGACGACGACACCACGATCGCCGACGTCGTGCGCCGCGCGGAACTCCAGATCACCGGCGCGCTGCGGCATCAGCGCTACCGGCACGACGATATCCGGCGTGACTGCGGCTATTCGCGCGACGCCCGCGGGTTCTTCGGGCCGATGGTCAACATCATGCTGTTCCACAACGAGCTGAAATTCGGCAGTCTCACCGGTTCGCTGCACGTGCTCGCCACCGGCCCCGTCGAAGATCTGTCGATCAATCTGTACAACGGCGAGGGCGGCCGTATCCACATCGACTTCGAGGCCAATCCGGGGCTGTACTCGGAGAACGAGGTCACGGGGCATCAGGAGCGTTTCTTCGATTTCCTCGGCAGATTCCTCGAGTCCGAAGCCGATACTCGGGCCCTTGCGCTCGCCGCCATCACCGAGCCCGAACGCGCCAGAGTGCTACACACCTGGAATTCCACGGATCAGCCCGTTTCACAGGGCACTCTCGCGGGGCTGTTCGCCGAGCGCGTGGCGGACAGCCCCGATTCGGTGGCGGTGGAATACGACGGTGAGACGCTGACCTATCGGGAACTCGATCAGCGCGCCAACCGGCTGGCCCGTCGGCTGATCGTGCGCGGTGCGGGACCGGACCGGACGGTGGCGCTGTGCCTGCGGCGCAGTGTCGAACTCGTCGTCGGCATGTACGCGATCATCAAATCCGGCGCGGCCTATCTGCCGCTCGATCCCGACCATCCGGTCGAGCGGATCGACGGCATCCTCGAGCAGGCGCGGCCGGTCTGCGTGCTGACCGCCGCCCGCGACGCGCTCACCCTGCCGCACAGCGCGGCGACGATCGCGCTCGACCTGCTCGACCTGCGCGAGATCGACGCGAGTCCGGTCACCGACGGCGACCGCCGCGCCCCCCTGCGCGGTGACGACCTGGCGTATGTCATCTTCACCTCCGGCTCCACCGGAAAGCCCAAGGGCGTCGGGGTGTCCCACGCCGCCATCGTGAACCGCTTGCGCTGGATGCAGCACGAGTATCCGCTCGACGCCACCGACGCGGTATTGCAGAAGACCCCGGCAACATTCGACGTGTCGGTCTGGGAGTTCTTCTGGCCGTTGCAGATCGGCGCCAGGCTGGTGGTCGCCGACCACGACGGTCATCGCGATCCCGCCTACCTGGCCGCGATCATCGCCGAGAAGAACATCACCACGGCGCATTTCGTGCCCTCCATGCTGTCGGTGTTCGTCACCGACGCCGATATCCGCGGCTGCACCGGCCTGCGCCGGGTCTTCTGCAGCGGCGAGGCGCTGCCGTCGGCGACCGCGCGCGGTTTCCACACGGCGCTGCGCGGTACCGAACTGCACAACCTGTACGGCCCGACCGAGGCCGCGGTCGACGTCACCTACTGGCCGTGCCCGCCGAATCCGGACTCAGTGCCGATCGGCTCCCCGGTCTGGAACACCAGGACCTACGTACTCGACGCGCACCTGCAGCCGGTGCCGCCGGGGGCGGTCGGCGAGCTGTACCTGGCGGGTGTGCAGCTGGCACGCGGGTACATCGGTCAGCCGAGACTCACGGCCGATCGGTTCGTCGCGAACCCGTTCACCCCCGGCGCGCGGATGTATCGCACCGGTGACCTGGCGCGCTGGCAGGTCGGCTCCGATTCCGAGCGCGGAGTGCTCGAATACCTGGGCCGCACCGATTTCCAGGTCAAGATCCGCGGTCTGCGCATCGAACTGGGCGAGATCGAATCGGCGCTGCTCGCCGAGCCCGGCGTCGCCCGCGCGGTCTGCGTCGCGCACGCGGGTCGCAAGGGTGACGAACTCGTCGCCTACGTCGTCGCCGCACCGGGGGAATCGGAGCGATCGGAGGAAACGGGGGGCATCGACACGGCCGCCCTCGTCGTCGCCCTGCGCCAGACCCTGCCCGGATACATGGTGCCGTCGGTGGTGATGGAACTCGACGAACTGCCGCTCAGCGCGAACGGCAAGATCGATCGCAAGGCACTGCCCGCGCCCGTGGTGACCGTCCGCTCACATCCGGTCGCCGAGCAGCCCGCGACCGAGCTGGAACGCTCCCTGGCGGCGATCTTCGCCGAGGTGCTCGATCTGGACGAGGACGCGATCGGCACCGGTGACAGCTTCTTCGACCTCGGCGGCAACTCGCTCGTCGCCGCGCGCGCGGTATCGCGGATCAACGCGAACCTCGCCACCGGAATCACCATCCGCGACCTGTTCGAGGCCGCGACCATCGCGGGACTGGCCGAACTGCTCGCCACGCACACATTCGACACGGTCTCGCCGCGCCTCGTCCCGATGAACAGACCCGAGCGGGTGCCGCTGTCCCTGGCCCAGCAGCGGCTCTGGATCCTCAATCGTTTCGCCGAACACGCGGCCGCCTACAACATGCCGCTCGCGGTGCGCCTGGAAGGGCCCGTCGATATCGAGGCCTTGCGCGCGGGCTTGACCGATGTGATCGAACGGCACGAGAGCCTGCGCACCACTTTCCCCGAATCGGCCGACGGCCCCTACCAATTGGTGCACCCGACCGCGGAGATCCCGCTGTCCCTCGAGCCGGTCGACGCCGACGGCGCCGACGCCACCGCGCTCGCGACCGAATTCGCCGGATACGGTTTCGATCTGCGCGGACAGGCGCCGATCCGGGTCGCGCTGTGGGCGACGGGGCCGAATCAGTACGTATTCCTCGTGGTGCTGCACCACATCGCGGGCGACGGCTGGTCGATCGCCCCGCTGGCGCGCGACCTGATGGTCGCGGTCGCCGCGCGTGCGCGCGACGCCGCGCCGCGGTGGAGCCCCCTTCCGGTGCAGTACGCCGATTTCGCGCTGTGGCAGCGGGAACTGCTCGGCGACGAAACCGATCCGTCGAGCGCGCTCAGCAGGCAGCTCGCGTTCTGGCGCACCGAATTGGCCGGTCTGCCCGATCAGCTCGATCTGCCGCTCGACCGTCCGCGTCCGCTGCGCAGGACGACGGGGGGCGGCACGGTCGGATTCACCATCTCCGCCGAAACACGCAGGGCGGCGGGTGAACTGGCCGCCGCGCGCGGTGTCAGCATGTTCATGGTGCTGCACGCGGCGCTCGTGACCCTGCTGTCGCGGCTGTGCGCGTCGACCGATATCGCGATCGGCACCCCGATCGCCGGTCGCTCCGATCCGGCGCTGGACGAGCTGGTCGGCATGTTCGTCAACACCCTGGTGCTGCGCACCGAGGTCGAGTCGGCCCGTGGCTTCGACCGGATGCTCGACGTGGTCCGCGAAACCGACCTGAACGCCTTCGCCAACGCCGATGTGCCCTTCGACCGGCTGGTCGAGGTCGTCAACCCGGAACGCTCCACCGCGCGGCACCCGCTGTTCCAGGTGATGCTGTCCTACGACCGGACACCGGAGATGCGCGTCGACCTGCCCGGTGTGCGCACCGAGGTACTCGAGCTGGATTCGGCGATCGCCAAATTCGATCTACAGCTCGAAGTGCGCGAGGACGCGACCGACGGCCCGATGCACGCCGAATTCGGCTATGCCACCGATGTTTTCGACGAGGAGACGGTCACCTCCTTCGCGCGTCGATTCGTCGCGGTACTCGATTCGGCGGTCGCGGCGCCGAAGGTTCCGGTGGGCGACATCGATCTCCTCGACCGTCGCGAGCGCGCCAAACTGGTCCCCATCGCCGGTGGTCCCGGTGAGCCGCCGGTCACCCTTGCCCGCATGCTGTCGGAAACAGCCGAGCGCATGCCCGAGCGGGTCGGCGTGCGCTACCAGGGGCGCGACACCACCTACGGCGAGCTGGACGCCATGTCCAACCGGCTGGCACGCGTGCTCATCGATCACGGCGCGGGCCCCGAGGTCGTCGTCGCCGTCGCACTGCCGCGCAGCCTCGACTCGATCCTCGCGATCTGGGCGGTGGCGAAGACGGGTGCGGCCTACGTCCCGATCGACCCGAGCTATCCCGCCGAACGGATCGGCCACATGATCGCCGATTCCGGCGCCATGCTCGGCCTGACCGTCGCCGATTCGCTGATGGCCATGCCCGCCTTCCCCGACACCCACGGCAAGCATCGCAACACCTCCCTGGACTGGCTGGTGCTCGGCTCGAACGCGCTGGCGGGCGAACTGGCCGAATACACGACGGCGCCGGTCACCGACGCCGAGCGGCACTACCCGCTGCGCATCGGCCATCCCGCCTATCTCATCTACACCTCGGGGTCGACCGGCAAGCCCAAGGCCGTCGTGGTGACCCACGGGGGTATCGCCTCGCTCGCGCGGGAGCAGATGTACCTGTTCGGCGTCACGGAATCGGCACGCACACTGCACTTCTCGTCGCCGAGCTTCGACGCCTCGGTGCTGGAGATGCTGCTCGGCTTCGCGGCGGGCGCCACGATGGTGGTCGTCCCCTCGGGTATCTACGGCGGTTCCGAACTCGCGGACGTGCTGCGCCGCGAGCGGATCACCCACGCGTTCATCACCCCCGCCGCACTCAACACGGTGCCCGACGACGATCTCGACGATCTCCAGGTCGTCATCGTCGGCGGCGAGGCGTGCTCGGCCGAACTGGTGCAGACCTGGTCGGCGCGCCACCGCATCCACAATATGTACGGCCCGTCCGAGGCCACGGTCGCCGCGACCGCGTCGCGGGCGATGGTGCCCGGCCTTCCGGTGCCACTCGGCCTCCCTGTGCGCGGCATGCGACTGTTCGTGCTCGACGCGAGGCTGCGTCCGGTGCCGCCGGGCACTCCCGGCGAGCTGTACCTGTCCGGGCCCGGCCTGGCGCGCGGCTATCTGGGCCGCAACGGGCTGACCGCACAACGCTTTCCGGCGAATCCGCTCGGACGGCGCGGCGAACGGATGTACCGCACCGGGGACCTGGTGGTGATCGATCACACCGGGCATCTGCGCTTCCTCGGCCGAGCCGACGACCAGGTCAAGATCCGGGGTTTCCGGATCGAACTCAGCGAGATCGACCATGTGCTGCGCGCGCATCCGGGGGTGCAGTTCGCGCTCACCGTCGTGCACACCGACGAGCACGGCCAGCCCCGCCTCGCGGCCTACGTCACCGCGGACGAGGGCGTCGACGCGATCGCCGTCGCCGATACCGCGCGTCAGCGGCTGCCCGGCTACATGGTGCCCGGGTCGATCACCGTGCTGGACGACATGCCGGTCACGCCCGCGGGCAAACTCGACCGCAAGGCGTTGCCGGAGCCGGTCTTCGTCGCGATCGGCAGCTCGCGGGCACCGGAATCGGCCGCGGAGTTCCGGGTCGCCGCCGTCTTCGGCGAGGTGCTCGGCAGGCCGGTCGAGGGCGCGGAGGACAGTTTCTTCGACGTCGGCGGCAACTCGCTGCTGGCCACCCGCCTCGCCGCCGCGTTGCACACCGAATTCGGCGTCGATCTGCCGGTGCGGGAGATCTTCGAGGAGCCGACCGTGGCCGGGGTGGCCAGGCGGATAACGGAAGCGCCCCGGACGCAACGGATGGCGCTGGCGGTACACACCCCGCGCCCGGGACGCCTTCCACTGTCGCTGCCGCAGCAGCGACTGTGGTTCCTCAATCGATTCTCACCCGAATCGAGCGCCTACAACATCGCTTTCGTCATTCGCGTCGATGGCGAACTCGATATCGACGCGCTCGGTGCCGCGCTGACCGATGTGGTCGACCGGCACGAGGTGCTGCGGACGATGTTCCCGGAGGACACCGAGGGCCCCCAACAGGTCGTGCTCCCGATCTCCGAGGCCGCCCCCGTCCTGCATCCGATCACGACCGACGACGAGGGCGCGCAGCGGGCGCTGCACACCATGGCGCGCAGCGGATTCGACCTCACCCGCTCGACACCGCTGCGTATATCGTTGCTGCGCACCGCATCCGACCGTCACCTGCTCGGCATCGTGATCCACCACATCGCCGCCGACGGCTGGTCGCTCGGTCCGCTGACCCGCGACCTCGCGGTCGCCTACGCGGCGCGGCAGGGTGGCGCCGCGCCGGTCTGGGCGCCGCTTCCCGTGCAGTACGCCGACTTCGGGCTGTGGCAGCGGGCCTGCCTGGGCGACGAATCGGATCCGGCGAGCGTCGCGAGCACGCAGCTGGAATTCTGGCGCACCGCACTCGCCGACGCTCCGGAGGAACTGCCGCTGCCCTACGACCGCCCGCGCCCGGCGCAACCGACGCACGCGGCGGGTTCGGTACGGCTGTCGGTACCGGAGTCGGTGCGGCACGGCCTGACCCGGCTGGCCGCCGAACAGGGCGTCAGCATGTTCATGGTCCTGCGTTCGACACTGGCGGTCCTGCTGCGCGTCGTCACCGGAGGCCGCGATGTCGTGATCGGCACGCCGGTCGCCGGTCGCACCGACACCAAACTCGACGAGTTGGTCGGCATGTTCGTCAACACGCTGGTGCTGCGCTCCGATGTCGATCCCGACAGTTCCTTCGCCGCGCTGTTGAAGACCGATCGCGACACCGAACTCGCGGCCCTGGCCCACGCGGACCTCCCCTTCGAACGGGTCGTCGACGAGTTGGGCAAGCAGGCGGGCACGGGTAGCCGTCCGCCGCTGTTCCAGGTGGCGCTCACCGTGGACGACAACCCGGTGCCGTCGCTGCGCCTGCCCGGTCTGGCACTGCGCGCCGAGGAACTCGATATCGCGCTGGCCAAATTCGATCTCGAACTGCGTGTCACGAGCACCGGTGACGAGGCCGACCACGCGCTTGGATTCGAATTCCTCTACGCGGCCGAACTTTTCGACAGCGCCACGATCGAGATACTGGCCGACCGCTTCCTGCGGGTGCTGTCGGCGGTCACCGGTAATCCGCGGGTGCTCGTCCGCGATATCGACGCCAGGACCGAGCAGGAACGGCGAACGCTCGCACCGGCTTCGGGTGGCCCGATCGTGGCCCCGCGCACACTCGCCGCCTACTTCACCGGAACCGCGCAGCGGTATCCGCAGCGCACCGCGGTCGTCTACGCGTCCACCGACGGCGAGGCACTGACCTACTCGGAACTGGACCGCCGCTCGAACAGCATGGCGCGGGCGTTGATCGCGCGTGGCCTCGGCGCGGGCGATCGGGTGGCGCTCGGCCTGACCCGTTCCATCGAATCCGTCGTCACGATGCTGGCCGTCACCAAATCCGGCGCGGCGTTCGTCCCGGTCGACCCGAAGTACCCGGCCGACCGGATCAGGCACATGCTGACCGATTCCGGCTGCCTGGTCGGTCTCACCGATTCGACCTACGCCGACACCTTGCGCGCCGCCGGGCACGAACCGGGGACGACCGGTCCGGTCACCGACTGGCTGTTGCTCGACGAGCCGGGATTCGCGGCCGAACTCGCGGCCCGCGACGGAAGCACCATCGAGGACGGCGAGCGTCTGCGCCCGGCCAGGATCGCCGATCTCGCGTACCTGGTCTACACCTCGGGTTCCACCGGGAAGCCCAAGGGCGTCGCGGTCACCCACGCCGGGTTGTCCAACCTCGCGGACGAATTCAGCGAACGTCTGGACGCCGGACCGTTCGCGCGCACCCTGCACTTCTCGTCGCCGAGTTTCGACGCGGCGATCCTGGACCTGCTGCTCGCGCTCGGCGCCGGCGCCGCGATGGTGATCTGCCCACCGGACATCTTCGGCGGCGACGAACTGGCCGAACTGCTCGAAGGCGAGCGGATCACCCATACGTTCATGACACCCGCCGCGCTGGCCACCATCGACCGCGATCGCTGGGAACTGCCGCATCTGCGCTCACTGCTCATCGGCGGCGAAGCGTGCAGCCCCGATCTGGTGGCTCGGTGGGCGCCGGGACGCAACCTCTTCAACGGGTACGGGCCGACCGAGACCACGGTCGTCGTCACCATGGCGCAGGTCGACGTCGGCCTCCCGATCACCATCGGTTCGCTGGTGCGCGGCTCGCACGCGGTGATCCTGGACGAGCGGATGCGTCCGGTGCCGGTCGGCGTCCCGGGTGATCTGTACCTGGGCGGACTCGGTGTGTCACGCGGCTACTTCGAGCGTCCCGCGCTGACCGCGGGCCGTTTCGTGGCCGACCCGTACGGACCCGTCGGTTCGCGGATGTACCGCACCGGCGACATCGTGCGCTGGGACGCGGCGGGGGAGATCGTCTACCTCGGCCGCAGCGACCACCAGGTGAAGATGCGCGGTTTCCGCATCGAACTCGGCGAGATCACCTCCGCGCTGAGCGGACACCCCTCGGTCCGGTTCGCGCATACCGAGGTCCGCCGTATCAACGACGCCGACCGCATCGTGTCCTTCGTCCACCCGACCGACGAAGCGGCCGGGATCGACACCGACGCGGTACGCGCGCATGTCGCCGGACTGCTTCCGGTCCATATGGTTCCGGCCGCGATCACGCTGCTCGACCGGATCCCGCTGACCCCGACCGGAAAACTGGATATCGCCGCCCTGCCCGAGCCGACCTTCGGCGCCGCGCGGGCGGCTCGTGAACCCGCGACCGAGGCTGAGCGGCTCGTCGCCCGCATCATGGGCGAACTGGTCGGCGCGGAAACCGTCAACGCCGACGACAGTTTCTTCGAGATCGGTGGAAACTCGCTGCTGGCAACACAATTCGTGGCCAGGCTGGCGGCGGCAACCGATACCAGGATCGAGGTGCGCACGGTCTTCACTTCGCCCACCGTCGCCGAGATCGCCGCGCTGCTCGATCCGTCGACGACGGTGTCGGTGGACGAGGAGCAGCGGAAGACCCGTCGCGACGATCGTCCGGCCCTGGTACGCCGGGTACGCCCGGAGCGCATCCCGCTTTCGGCGGCGCAGCAGCGACTGTGGTTCCTCAACCGCTTCAACGACGGGGCCGATTCCGATCACGCCGCGGGCGCGTACAACATCCCCGTCGTGCTGCGGCTGCGCGGCGCGCTCGAGACGCGGGCGCTGGTCGAGGCCCTGCACGCGGTGCAGCGCAAACACGAGACGCTGCGCACGGTGTTCCCGGAGATCGCGGGCGCGCCCGTGCAGCAGGTACTCGATCCGGTCGACGCGGCGATCACGCTGTCGCGCGTCACGGTGACGGCCGACCGGGTCGCCGACGAGGTGCGTCGCGTCGCCTCGCCCGGATTCGATCTCGCCGACACGGTGCCGGTGCGAGCCGCGCTGATCACCGTCTCCGAAGACACCTATGTCGACGCCGGTGTGGGGTACGAGCACGTGCTCGTACTCGTCGTGCATCACATCGCGATGGACGGCTGGTCGCTGGAACCCCTCGCCGCCGATTTCGTCGAGGCGTACAGCACGATCGTCAGCGGCGCGGAACCCGCGTGGCTCGCGCCGGAGGTCCAGTACGCCGACTACACGCTGTGGCAGCGCGACGTACTCGGCACCGAGGACGATCCCGATTCGGTGATCAGCAAGCAGCTCGCCTACTGGCGCGACACCCTGGCCGAGAATCCGGAACTGCTGAGCGTGCCCGCGGACCGGCCGCGTCCGCCGGTGCCCTCCTACCGTGGCGGCATCGTGGAATGCCCGATCGACGCCTACACCCACCGGGAACTGCACACGGTCGCCAATGCCAACGGCGTCAGCATGTTCATGGTGCTGCACACCGCGCTGGCGGTGCTGTTGCACCGGATGACCGGGGTGGACGACATCACCGTCGGCACTCCGATCGCGGGGCGCGGACATCCCGCGCTCGACCGGATGATCGGCATGTTCGTCAACACGCTCGTACTGCGCACCCGGGTCCGCCCCGACGCGGCCTTCACCGAGCTGCTCCGGGCCGTGCGCGATACCGATCTCGACGCGTTCGCCCACGCCGACCTCCCGTTCGAGCGCATGGTCGAGGTGCTCAACCCCGCGCGGTCGCGTTCGCACCATCCGCTGTTCCAGGTGATGCTCTCGGTGCAGAACCAGCCGGTCGGCGCGGTCGAACTGCCGGGTCTGCGCATCGAGGCGGGCGATGTCGACACCGGGATCGCCAAATTCGATCTGCAGTTCACGCTGACCGAATCGCACAGTTTCACGGAGGGGCGGCGGCAGCCCGACGGCATCAACCTGTCGGTGAACTACGCCGCCGATCTGTTCGACGCCGCGACGGCGCACCGGCTCGCCAAGCGGCTGGCCCGCCTGCTGAGCGCGGTGGCGGCCGGTCCGGCCACGCCGGTCGGCGATCTGGAATTGCTCGATCCGGCCGAATGGTCGGGACTGGCCCCAGTGAGCGGCGCCGAGGCGGATCGTCCGCTCACCCTGCCCGCGGTCTTCGCGGCCGCGGCTGCGGTCGATCGCGACGCCGTGGCACTGCGTTCCCACGGCACCAGGATCACCTACGACGCACTCGACCGCTGGACCAACCGGCTCGCCCGCGTGCTGATCGGTTACGGCGTGGGCCCGGAAACCCTGGTGGCGCTGGGTATTCCGCGCTCGGTGGAGTCGGTGGCCTCGGTACTCGCGGTCTCCAAGGCGGGCGCGGCGTTCGTACCGGTCGATCCGCTGTATCCGGCCAACCGGATCAGTCACATGCTGTCGGATTCCGGTGCGGCGCTGGGCATCACCCTCGCCGACTACCGTGACGAACTGCCTTCCGACGACGCCGAGTGGATCGTGCTCGACGACGACGATTTCCGCGCCGCTGTCATGACCGCGTCCGACGCGCCGATCACGCAGGCGGACCGGATCACCGAGTTGCGGGTCGACAATCCCGCCTACGTGATCTACACCTCCGGCTCGACCGGCACCCCGAAGGGCGTCGTCGTCACACACGGTGGGCTGTCGAATTTCGCCGCGGAGACCGCGCAGCGTTTCGACGTCCGGCCCGGCTCGCGTGTCCTGCACTTCGCGACGCCGAGTTTCGACGCCGCCATGCTCGATCTGCTGCTGGCACTGGGCGGTGCGGCCACCCTGGCGATCACTCCGCCCGGTGTGGTCGGCGGCGCGGACCTCGCTCGCGTCTTCATCGAGGAGCGCATCACCCACGCCTTCATCACCACCTCGGCGCTCGGCACCGTCGACCCGGCCGGTGTCACGGAACTGGCGCACGTGCTGGTCGGCGGTGAGGCGCTGCCGCCGGATCTGGTGACCCGCTGGGCGCCGGGACGCAACCTCTACAACGTGTACGGCCCGACCGAGACCACGATCGTCACGGTGATCGGTCAGCCGCAGGTGCCCGGTGGTCCGATCACCATCGGCGGCCCGATCCGCGGTGTCGGCGCCACCATCCTCGACGCGCGCATGCACCCGGCCCCGGTCGGCGTGACCGGCGAACTGCATCTGGCGGGTAACGCGCTCGCCCGCGGCTATCTCAACCGGCCCGGTCTGACCGCGCAGCGGTTCATCGCCAACCCGTTCGGCAAGCCGGGTGAGCGGATGTACCGCACCGGTGACCTGGTGCGCTGGTTCGCCGGTGCGCGACAGGCGCCGATGACCCGCGCTCTCGGGCGCGACGCCGAGGAGGAACGCGCGACACCTCGGGCACGCGAGATCGAGTACGTCGGGCGTACCGACCATCAGGTGAAGATCCGGGGCTTCCGGATCGAACTCGGCGAGATCGACACGGCGCTTTCTCGTCACGATGCTGTTGAATTCTCGACCACCGTCGGCCATCGCACACCCGCCGGTGTCACCGCGCTGGTGGCGTACGTGAAACTTCGTCGCGGCAGCGGGGTCGCGGTCGCCGAACTCGTGTCGCACGTGTCGGCGCTGGTGCCGAATTACATGGTGCCGCAGTCGATCATGCTGCTGGACGAGGTGCCGCTCAGTCCGGTCGGCAAACTCGATCGAAAGGCGTTGCCCGAACCCGTCTTCAGCGCGACCGGCGGTTACCGGGCACCGAGCACGGCGACCGAAGCGGTGTTGTGCGCGGCGTTCGCCGAGGCGCTCGGCGCGGAGACCGTCGGCGTCGACGACGGCTTCTTCGAACTCGGCGGCAACTCCCTGCTCGCCACCAAGGTGGTGTCGTCGGTGCGCGAGGCCGGAATCGAACTGTCGGTGCAGATGATGTTCGGCGAGGCCACCCCGGCCGCGATCGCCGCGAGGATCGACGGCGACGTCGATCCGGCCGTGGCCATGGCGGCGGCCCTGGCGCCGATGCTGCCGATCCGGCCTACCACCGGGTCGTCCCGTGCGCCGCTGTTCTGCGTGCACCCCGCGATCGGGTTGTCGTGGTGCTACTCGGGTCTGCTCGCCCATCTCACCCCGGACCGCCCGGTATACGGATTGCAGTCGCCGCACGTGGCGGGAGAACAGGGGTTCGGGTCGATCGTCGAAGCCGCCCGACGTTACGTGGACAGGATCAAAACGATCCAGCCGTCCGGCCCCTACTACCTGCTCGGCTGGTCACTCGGCGGTCTGATCGCCCACGAGGTGGCGGTGCAGTTGCAGCAGGCCGGTGACGAGGTGGCGCTGCTGTCGATGATGGACAGCTACCAGCTCTCCGACGAACTGCTCGAACACGCGATCCCCGGCGTCGCCGAAATCGTCGCCGAATTCGGCAGCGACCTGCTCGACGGCGGCGAACTCGATCCGGGAATGGATCTGCGCGCGGCGGCGGATCTGCTCCGCTCACGGCCGGGCCCGTTCGCGGCGCTCACCGTCGACCACTTGGAAAGGCTGTACGAGGGATACGCCAACGGCACGGTGCTCGCGCACGGTTTCCGGCCGCGCACCTTCGTCGGCGACCTCGTCTTCTTCAGCGCGGCGGACGACGAGATCAATCGGGCCGATCCGGCCCGCCGGGCGACGGCGTGGGAGTCCTTCGTCACCGGGACCGTCCACGATCACCCGCTCCCGTGCCGCCACGCGGCAATGACGACCCCCGAATCGCTCGCTGTCATCGGTCCGGTGCTGCACCGGCATCTGGACGGCGCCGCCGGAACCGCAAAGGACAGGTGAGGTGCGCTCATGAGTTTCGCCGTAGAAGTGCAGGGACTGTCGAAGAATTTCGGCAAGGTCCGCGTACTCGACGATATCGACCTGCAAATCCCCGCGGGCACCGTCATGGGCCTGCTCGGACCCAACGGCGCCGGTAAGACCACGACCGTCCGGATCGTCACCACACTGCTCGCGCCGTGTGCGGGATCGGTGCACGTGGCCGGTGTCGACGTCCTGCGCGATCCGGCCGGAGCGCGACGGCGTATCGGGCTCTCGGGCCAGTACGCCGCGGTGGACGGCAACCTGACCGGATACGAGAACCTGCGCATGGTCTCCCGGCTGTACGGCATGTCGCAGCGGCAGGCGTCGGCTCGGGCGGCCGAACTGCTCACCGCCTTCGGCCTCGACCACGCGGCGCATCGCCGCGCGGGCACCTACTCCGGAGGTATGGCGCGCCGCCTCGACCTGGCGGGCGCGCTGGTGGCCCGGCCCGCCGTGGTCGTGCTCGACGAGCCGACCACCGGACTCGATCCGCGCGGACGCCTCGATATGTGGCAGGTCATCGGTGATCTCGTCGACGACGGCACCACCGTGCTGCTCACCACCCAGTATCTGGAAGAGGCCGATCTGCTGGCCGACCGGATCACCGTCATCGACAAGGGCAAGGTCATCGCCAGGGGTTCGGCCGACGAGCTGAAGACCTCCATCGGCGGCGACCGACTGACCGTCACCCTGGCCGCAGGTCAGCGGATGGCGCCCGCGTTGCGGGTACTCGCCCAGGTCGGGGTCGGCGAACCGCTGCACGAGCCCGGTACCGACGAGGCGTCGGTGGTCGTCGGCGACGGATCGCGCACCATGGTCGAGGCGCTGCGCAGGCTCGACGACGCGGGCGTGTGCGTGCTCGACGCGAATGTGCACCGGCCGAGCCTGGACGACGTATTCCTTTCTCTCACCGGAACTCCCGCCGACGACGCGGTCGCGCGGGAACCGGAAACCGATGACGTACAAGAGGAGATCATGTCGTGAGTGTCGCCGGTACCGTCGTGAAAGACGAAGCGCCGCGCGCGGATTCCGCCGTCGATACGGCGAAGACGCGGGTGAACACCGAGATCACCGCGCCGCGCGTGCGGGTCTTCCGTGACAGCGCGATCGTGGCCTACCGCAATCTGCTGACGATCCTGCGGGTGCCGACGTTGCTCGTGACCGCGACGATCCAGCCGCTGATGTTCGTCTTCCTCTTCGCCTACATCTTCGGGGCGTCGCTGGGCGGCAGTCAGTACCGCGAATTCCTGCTCGCGGGCATCTTCGCGCAGACCGTCGCCTTCAACGCCGCGTTCACCACCGTCGGTCTCGCGGGCGATCTGCACCAGGGCATCATCGACCGCATGCGCACGCTGCCGATGTCACGGCTCGCGGTGCTGATGGGACGCACGCTGTCCGATCTGGTGGTCAACATCCTGAGCCTGATCGTCATGGTCGGCTGCGGCTACGTGGTCGGCTGGCGGATCAACGGCAGTGTCGCCGACGCGGCGCTCGCGTTCGGCGTCATCCTGCTCTTCGCGTTCGCGATGTCGTGGGTCGGTGCGCTGACCGGCCTGATGTCGCCCACCGTCGAGGTGGCGCAGAGCGCGGGGCTGATCTGGTTGTTCCCGCTGTCGTTCATCTCCTCGGCGTTCATCTCCGCCGAGACGCTGCCGGGCCCGCTGCGCACCATCGCCGAGTGGAATCCGATCACCGCGGTCGCGGGAGCGGGACGCGAACTCTTCGACAACGGCGCGCCGCCCACCTTCACGCCCGCCAGCGGGTGGGCCGCCGATCACTGTGTCCCCTATGCGATCGCCTGCTCGCTGGTGATCCTTGCCGTCGCCGTGCCGCTGGCCCTGTTGCAGTACCGCAAGGTCGCCAGTCACTGATCGTCCGCCGACGTGACGGGCGGAGGCGTCCGAATACGAGAAAGGCCGCGTCCCCGAGGGGAGCGGCCTTTTTCCGACTGTCTACCGACGCCGGATGCGATCAGACGCGGCGACGAGTCTTCAGCAGGTCGAGCCGCTCCTTGAGCAGCTCCTCCAACTCGTCCTTGCTGCGACGCTCGAGCAGCATGTCCCAGTGTGTGCGCGGCGGCTTGACCTTCTTGGTCTCCTGGGTGGTGCCCTCGAGCAGGATGCCCTCCTGGCCGTTGCGGCACAGCCAGTTCGGGGGGATCTCGGCATCGTCGGCGAAGGGAACGTCGAATTCCTCGCCGTTGTCGGTGCGGTACCGGGCGATCCGACGCGGCGCCAAGTCGTGGTCGCGATCGGTCTCGTAGCTCACCGCTCCGAGCCGACTGCCCCGGAGTACGCGATCTGCCATGGTGTGCCTCTCCCTGTGTGCTCGAGTCCGTGTTGCGTTGCGTGTCGTGTTCGGACGAGCACGTCGCGCGCTCACCGGACCTTCGGTACAACGAACGGGTCTGTCTGAATAGTTCCCGCCTCGGCGACGGTGAACCGTGCAATTGTAGTGGTCGCGCCCCGTTCGCGTGCACACGCCCCGGGATATGTCCTGGATTGCCAAGCCTCGCAACGGCAATTACCACCGCTCCCGCGCGCGGCGCTATCGTGTGCGACGTGCCACACACGCCCAGGTCAGGCAATGCCACCGCTCAACGTCAATTGTCCTGCCTGTGGTGCGGGCGCGAAATAGTCGAATCGGAGGCCGGACGCCGTCGCCGGTACTGCAGGCAGTCGTGCCGTCAGCGCGCCTACGAGAATCGCAACAGCCTCAAGGGGACCGGAATTCCGGACGATTCGGTCGTGCTCAGCGCCCAGGAAGCCGCTGATCTGGCTGATCGCTGGTTCGCGGCGCGCTGCGCGGCCGAGGACGTCGCGATCGCGATCGAGGAGGGCGCCGAACACGCCGAACTCGCCGCGTTGAGCAAGACCCTGCTCGAACTCACCCGAGAGGCCGAACGACTGCGCTGAGCGCGGGTGCCGTGCCGGGTTGCGCGCGGATCAGGTCGCGACCGCGCAGGTAGACCAGGATCGTCAGTCCCGCGACCACGGCCACCAGTCCGGCGAACACCCCGAGGGTCGTGTCGTCGGGATGGATCAGCGACTGGGCGCGCATGGCCTGCCAGAAGACCAGTGCGAACAGACCCGTGTAGCCGAACGCGAGCACACCGATCAGTTCCGCGCGGGTGCGTTCGGCGCGTAACCAGGGCCGACGCGGCGCCAGCCAGGCCGTGACGATCACGGCCAGCAGCAGTATCTGGATGCCGTGCAGCCCGACGAAATGCGCGATCCTGAGGTCGCCGCCGGTCGTGCTCCAGTGCGTGATCGGCATACCGTCCGCGTCGCGAACGGCCTCGGTGCGGGACGCCGGATCGATCACCGTGTGCCCGGCGACCAATTCGACGATCTCGCCGTCGGCGTCGAGCACCCGCTGCTTACCGGTGAATCCCATCAGATACGCCTGGAACATCCCGAGTGCCGCCAGCGCCATTCCGGCGTGTATCGCTCGCGCGGTCGGCCGGTCGACCAGTCGCTGCCACGACAGGATCACCACGATGGCGAGATTCGCCAGGAACAACCCGGGCACGCCGGACATGAAGATCCGCTGTCCGATGACGTTGACCGCGTCGGATTCGGAACCGTTGAAATGGCTGAAGGTGCCGCGCGCGGCCTGGACGACGATGAATCCGACATCGACGACGCCGGTGACCGCGAAGACGGTGCCGAGCCACCAGGTGGCACGACTGCCACGGTGCGGCAGCGACAGCAACCACGCCAGCGTCAGCCCGTACGCGGCGAAGGCGAACCCGAATTTCAGGGGTTTTACCCAGACCGACTCGCCGAGCAGCACACGGTCGTCGACCAGGATGCCGCCGAGGGATACGACGACCAGCGTCGTCATCAGGGCGACCATGGCCAACAGCGGACGGTGCAAGCGACCGCCCCGGGGGATGAGCGAGGGAATGCGACGATACCGCCCCGGTGCGGAATCCGTTACGGCGGAATCGATATCACTGTTCGGCATAGACCGAAACTAGGAATCGCGCCCGCGCGAAGGCGTCCCGCCACGGGACCATTCGACGGTGATACCGCAGTACTGGTTCGGCGCGCGAACTACACCGAGGTATCGGGTCGGGAGACGACGAATGCCCGCGAACGCCGTTGTCCGCGAGCACTCATCAGGGCGCTGAGAACCGCTCGGTGCCTGCTCGCCCCTCATCGAACGCGCGGGCAGTCATCGGGAAATCAGGCCGGGAATCGGAAGGCGTCGATGCCGCGCTGGGCGAGCCAGGGCAGCGGGTCGATCTTGCCCGCCTCGGGGTCGTGGACTTCGTAGTGCAGGTGGGGGCCGGTGGACTGGCCGCGATTGCCGACCGTCGCGATGATGTCGCCGGCGCGCACTTCCTGGCCGACGGAGGCGAGGATGTCGTTGACGTGTCCGTAGACCCCGACGGTGCCGTCGTCCTGTTGCACGCGTACCCACAGGCCGAAACCGGTGGCCGGTCCCGCCTCGATGACGACGCCGTCGGTGACGGTCGCGATGGGAGCGCCGAGCGGCTCGCCGAAATCGATGCCGGCGTGCATCTCACCCCAGCGCATCCCGAAGTTGGAGGTCAGGATGCCGCCGACGGGACGAACCGTCTTGGGCCGCGCGGCCTCGACGGCGACGTGGTGCTGTTCGGCGATGTGCTGCTGTTCGGCGATGCGGTGCTGTTCGGCGAGCGCGGGGTCGGGCGCCGGCTGCGGTGTCCCCGGCTGGACGAAGGCGACGTTCTCGGCCGGTGCGGCCGGTGCGGCGAGGGTGTCGGCGGTGGTGGTGAGCGGGCCGGTCGCCACGGCGGCATCGGCGCCGTGCTTGTCGGCGCCGATGAGCACGCTGAGTGCGGCGCTGATGACGGCGGACACGGCGACTACACGAGTCGCGGTGCGGTGACGGCGGGGGAGGTCCGCGCCGGGCCGAAGCGAAGGTAACAGATCGGTCACGGGCATCACTCGAACGTACGGGACGTCTTCGAGGTCGCAGTAATCTTGTGGCTACCATCACGGGGCGGTAAAAGCCCAGTTGGTAGGTCACGACCGGGTAACAAAAACGCCGGTATGACGCCATGAGCTGGGAATTCGCTGATTTTCCGCGAATTGACCAGCGACCTCCCGGTTGGTCACACTCGTTAAGTGCCGACTAATGGAGTGCGTGCTCTGCAAGCCCTCGCCGACCCCACCCGGCGTGCGATTTTCGAGGCGCTGCCGCAGTCGCCCCGGTCGGTCGGCGAACTGGCCGCGGCCCTCGGTGTCACCAGTTCGGCGATCTCCCAGCATCTGCGGGTGCTCCGCGATGCCCGCCTGGTCATGGTCCGCGCCCAGGGCACCCGCCGCCTCTACTCGCTCGATCCGCGCGGCCTCGGCGACGCCCGCGACTATCTCGAACAGTTCTGGCCGAGCGCCCTCGCCGCCTACGCTTCGGCGCTCAGCGAAGCGCGGGTCGGCGCGGAGCCCGGGACCGACGGTTGAACCGCCGAGGCCCGAACCGGTCAGCCGACGCGGCGATACGGTGCGCGCCCGGATTCGGTCCCGGGCACGGTCCGCCGCGCGAGTTGTTTGTCGACCGCGTCCACGACCTCGCCGACATCGATACGCAACAGTCCGGCATCGGGTGTCTGGGCGTCCGGGTCACCGAGCTGTCCGGCCCACAACACCGCGTGCCTGGCGAGCAGATGCTGCGGCGGGCCGTTCCAGTGCGGTGGGGTCGGGCCGAACAGCAGTACCGTCCTGGTACCGAACGCGACGGCCAGACGGGCGACCCCGGTATCGCCGGAGATGACCAGTGCCGCCTCGGCGACGGTGGCGGCCACTTCGATCAGATTCTGCTCACCCGCGAGAACCCGCCCGACCGGCAGCCCGGCGCGCGCGGCGATACTCAACGCCAGGTCGCGTTCGGATTCGTCACCGGTGAGCACCACATCTCGGCCGAGGACGAGCAGGTGGCGCACCACGGCGGCGAACCGCTCGGCGGGCCAGCGGCGCGCGGGCGCGCTCGCCCCGACATGGACGACGACGCAGTCGCGATGACTGATCGTCGACACCGGCGGCACTAAACCGAGGTTGCGCCGATCCGCGCCGATACCGCCGGATTCGAGCAGGCGGCACCAGCGCTCCACCTCGTGGGTATCGGTGTGCCACACCGGGCCCGCGAGATCGGGGAACGCCGGATCGCGGTAACTCAGGATGCGCTTGGCCTCGGTTCTGCTCAGCGCGGCGATGCTCTCGGCGTCGGGACCGTGCAGATTGATCGCCAGTTCGGGCGGCGGTCCGTCCCAGCGCAACGCGGCGGGCTCCGAAGTGGGCACCAGGGTGTCCACGGACGCGATGAGGTCGATGATCGGCTTGAGGCGCTGCGGCGCGGCGAGCACGATGTGGTCGCGCGGCTGGGCCCGTCGCAGCGCACGAAGCGCCGGGACCGCGGTGAGCAACTCACCCAGCCCGCGTGCCTGCAGCACGAGTACTACCGCCACCCTCTACTCCTAGCCACCCGAAACCCGTCGACCGCCGCGCCCCGTCGCACCCGGTCGGTGCATACGACGAGAGTCACGAGTGATTACTTCCCCCGGGGCGGATCCGGTAAACGTCGGACGTGGCGGGGCGTCATCGATCGCGCGGGGCATCCGCGGCGGTAATCTCGCAGGTGACGGCACCTACAGCTGAAGGAGCATTCCATGGTCTCCAGGCTCAATCCGTACATCTCTTTCGGCGAGACCGCGCGCGCGGCGCTCGAGTTCTATCGCGATGTGTTCGGCGGCACGCTGACCGTCAACACGTTCGGCGATTTCGGTGACAAGGAGGCGGAGGGCGCCGATCTGGTCATGCACGGCATGCTCGAAACCCCCGGCGGATTCACGTTGATGGCGGCCGACACTCCGCCCGGCATGGAATACACGCCGGGCAGCAGTATCTCGGTCAGCCTCAGCGGTGACGACGCCACCGAATTGCGCGGCTACTGGGAGAAATTGGTATCCGGCGGCACCGTCGCGGTACCGCTGGAGAAGCAGATGTGGGGCGACGAATTCGGTATGTGTCTCGACCGTTTCGGAATCTCCTGGATGGTGAACATTTCGGCGGAATCCGCGTAGCCGGGCCGGTCAGAGTGGGGGACACCACTCGGCGCGTTCATCAGCAAATCGCCAGATAACCTTTGCTCCGAGGCATAACATCGGGGTCATGACCACAAATAGCGTGCTGGAGGGCCCTCTCGCGTCGCTGGCGAAGAGTGCCTGGCAATCGGTTCTGGTCATCGGCGTTCTGTCGGTGATCCTCGGCATCATGATGCTGGTGTGGCCCGGCCCCACCCTGGTGGTCGCCGGCATCCTCTTCGGTATCTATCTGGTCGTGACCGGCGTCCTGCAACTGGTCGCGGCGTTCGGCACCAGCGCGAGTGCGGGCATGCGGGTGCTGCTGTTCGTCACCGGCGTGCTGTGCATCATCGTCGGGATCTTCTGCTTCCGCGACGAACTCGCCTCGATCATGCTGCTCGGCCTGTGGATCGGCATCGGCTGGCTGTTCCGCGGCATCGCGATCCTGATGGGCGCGATCTCGGAGCCGGTGCCGGGTCGCGGGTGGCAGATCTTCTTCGGCATCCTCACGGCCATCGCGGGCGTGGTGCTGATCGTGTGGCCGATCACCTCGACGACGACGCTGGTTCTCGTCGCGGGCATCTGGCTGATCGTGCTCGGCGTCATGGAGGTGATCACGTCCTTCGGCATCAGGAAGGACGCGAAGGGTATTCCGGCCGGTGTCTGATCACCGGTCGTAGCGGGCGCTCCGGCCGGTGATCGATATCGGCCGGACCGTTTCCGCGCACTCGGTCGAAAGCTTCGCCGTACAGGTGTGAACAGTTCTCGGCGATTCACTGGCTAATGGTTGGCAAATATGCTGTGCTCGCTACGTGAACCAAGTCCACTTGGGGCACGTATTCCACCTCGCCGGACGTCCCACCGTCCAGGACGCGGCGGATGCGCTGGTCTCCCTGCCGAATGGCGCGCTGATCGTCGCCGGCGACGGTCGAATCGTCTACTGCGGTGACAGTGACGACATTCCCGCCGAATTCCGGGGGGACGAGATCGTCGACCACCGTCCCGGATTTCTGCTGCCCGGTTTCGTCGACACCCATATCCATTTTCCCCAGACCTTCGCGGGCGACGCCTACGGCGGCGGCCAACTGCTCGAATGGCTCGACCAGTGCATCTATCCGGCCGAATCCCGATTCGCCGATCCCGAATACGCGCGGATCGCGGCCGCCGAATTCTGTGCGCGCCGGATCGCAGCGGGCACAACGGCCGCGATGGTATTCGGCTCGGCTTTCCGGCACGCCCAGGACGCGCTGTTCGCCGAAACACATCGCCGGGGTCTGCGCGTGGTCAGCGGCCGGGGCATCCAGACCGTCGGCGGGGAATCGGTGGCCCCGCTGCTGATCCCCGAACAGGACGTGGTCCGGCTGACGCGCGCGGAGATCGACGCCTGGCACGGCGCCGACACCGGTGACGTCGACACCGCGCTGCTGCACGTCGCGGTGATCCCCCGATTCTCGCTCTCGGTGACCACGCGGACCCTGTTCGAACTCGGAGAACTGTACGAGTCGGTCCGCGACCGCGGCGTGTACTTCCACACCCATCTCAACGAGAACAATCGGCCGGGCACCGGCGAGGTCGACACCACCAAAACCGTCTACGGGGTGAATTCCTACCTCGACACCTACGACGGCAGATTCCTGCCCGGGTCGGCGGTGGGCGGACGGAGCATGCTGGGGCGGCGCAGCATCTTCGCGCATTCGGTGCACTGCCAGGACGGTGAACTCGAGCGGATGGCCGCCACCGGCAGTTCGATCGCGCACTGTCCTGTCTCGCAGCAATTCCTGGGCTCGGGGACGATGCCGTGGACGCGCACGGTCGCCACGGGGGTGAACGTGGCCGTCGGCACCGATTTCGGCGGTGGCGACGAATGGTCGATTCCCCGGGTGCTGTCGGCGGCGTTCAAGGTCCACATCTCCGAACCCGGCACGGACGCGATATCGATGCATCCGGCGCAGATGTTGTTCACCGGAACGCTGGCCGGGGCGCGCGCCCTGGACATGGAGAACCGGTTCGGCAATTTCGATATCGGCAAGGAAGCGGATTTCCTGGTCGTCGACCCGGAGGGAACCCCGGCGCTCGCGGGCAGGCTGACACACGGTGTCCGGGCCGACGATCCGGTCCTGGCCCGGGACCAGACGCTGTTCACCCTGCTCATGGAGATGGACGAGACCACGATCGCCCGGGTCTACGTGCAGGGTCGTCGGATCGACGACGACTAGCGTGCGCCGATGAACGCGACCGCGGTCACCGTATTCCACCGCCCGGCCGACGCGACGGCGTTCCGTACCTGGCTGGCGCGGCTGGCCGAAATCGCCGCCGCCGCCGAAGGTTTCGTGGAGGCGTGCCGTGCGGCGGACGCCGAGCCGCCGTTGGAACCTGGATTGAGCGTCACCTTCCGCACGGCGCGGGCGGCCGACGAATTCCTGGATTCACCGCGGCGGGCCTCGGTGCTGGCCGAGGGGGAGTCGCTCGGATTCCACCGCCGCAGCACCGACCTGATCATCGTCGACGGGCAATTGCCGCCACCGGGCGTCGGGGTGTTCCAGCACACGGTGTCGCCGGGCAAGGAATCCGATTTCGTGGCGACCGAAGCACGCCTGGTGACGTTGAGCGCCACCTTCCCCGGATTCGACGGCGCCGCCCTCTTCCATACCGGCGGCGCCGGTCGCTGGTGTTCGGTCTTGAGGTTCCGGACGCCCGAACACCTGTCGGCGTGGATGCGTTCGGAACAGCGCGCCGCCGCGCTGCCCGCCCTGCGCTCGGAACTCGCCGAAGATTTCTCGGTGGTCGCGCACACCACGCCGTTCGGATCGACCCTGCGCACCGTCGACGGCGAAACCCGCGTGACCCCGACGTGGAAGATCGCCATGCTCGTGCTGCTCGTGCTCTATCCCACGGTCATGACGCTGTCCCGATTCCTGGGGCCGATCCTCGACGCGGCGGGCGCGCCGCCCTGGCTTGCCATGTGGCTGAGTCAGATCGTCAGCGTCGCCCTGATGAGCTGGATCCTGTCGCCCGCGGTCGCCGTGTGCTTCCGTCGCTGGCTGGACCCGGTCGACGGCGCGGGCAAGCGGATCAGCGCCCTGGGCGCGGCAGTCGTCGCGGTCGTCTACGCGCTGACACTGCTGCTGTTCGCCTCGGTCAAGTGGCTCCAGTACTGGGACTACACCTGATCACGTACGGGGGCGGATCCTCGCTCAACCACCGGTGGTCGCGGGTAGCACCTCGTCGATCACCCGCAGCGCGTCGATCGCCCGCGGATACCCGATGAACGGCAGGAGCGCGGTCACCACGTCGATCAGGGTGACGCGGTCGTTGCCGACGTTGCGGTTCGCGCGGACATGGCCCGCGGCCTGTGGTTCGCAGCCGCCGAGCGAGACGATCATCGCGAAGGTGATCAATTCGCGGGTGCCCACGTCGAGCCCGCCGCGCGTGTAGTAGTCGCCGAAGCAGTTCGCCGACAGATAGCGCTGGATATGCGCCTGATCCGAGGGCGCCGACGCGTACATGTCGGTGACCGTGTCGTCGCCGACGCACCGCTTCTGCGCGGCGAGCCCGTCGTCGTGGCGGGTGTGCGGTGTCGTGGTCGATTGCGGTGCCAGAGGCAGCGCGATGCCACGTTCGGTCATGACCTCGTTCGTCGCGTGCACGAAATCGAACACCCGCGCCATCCCGACGTAGGCGACGGCCTGGTAGACGATCTCCTTGACCTGCACGGCGGTGACCCCGACGGTCAGCGCGGCGCCGAGCATGACGCGGTATTCCGAGACCGCGCCCGTGGCGATCATCGACGCCAACTGGACGATCAGGCGGGTCGGGACGTCCAGTGCGATATCGCGCAGGACCTCGTCGAAGGCGAAGTTGTCGAAGATCTCGATCAACTCGGGATCGGTCACTGTCAGGCTCGAGACGTGGCCGGGGAACAGCATGTCGTGAGTGCGCTGGGCTTGTTCGTTGACGGGCACGATGAAATCCCTCCGTGTCGGCATCGGGTGCTTTCGTGAACCTGCTCTTCGTGATCCGCAGCGGTGCCCGATCGACGCTACGGCCTCGACCGCGCGTGGAGGAGGTTCTGGCGTTACCCGGAAGGTCGGGCACTACCACGCGCGTGTCGCGCGGTGGGGCTGCCGGCAGTCCTGTCGGCTCGGCGGCTCGGCGCCGAACAGATCGTCCTCGGGGGACGTCACCGCGACCGGACCGCTCTCGAGCGCGAATTCGGCGCGCTGTTCGGCCGCAACCTCACCCTGAGCGGCGGCCCCGCTCCCGTGCGCGCGTATATCGATGAACCGCTCGGCCGAATGTCGGTGTCCGCGTTTACCATCCATGGGTGCCCATTTCCCGTGACGCCCTGATCGGCTATGCCGAGCGCGATCTCGAAGCCGATCTGACCCGATGGTTCCCCGACCGGCCGCCGGTCGAGGTCCCCGAGGACACCCGCCCGATCACCGACTTCCAGCAGCGGCTGGCCGACGAACACGCGACGGCGCTCGGGGCGCTCGATCGTCTCGTGCGTTCGGGCGGTATGCCGCAGGTTCTCGACATCCACGACTGGAGTTACGGTTTCGACTTCGCGGCCAACGACTGCGGAATTCGCGACAGCGACTACGAGACCGAACTCACCGACGATGACATCTACTCGGTCGGCGCGGACGGCGGCGGCAACCTGTACGTCGTGCTGACCAACGGTCAGATCGCCGTCTGGTTCCACGAAGAGGAAGTGCTGGAAGGCAATACGCGATTCGACGATCTCGACGTCTTCCTGTGGCACGCGGTCCGCTACCACGCCGTCCGGGCCGGGAAACTCGACCGCGCCGAGGTGGAAGCGGATTTCCTCGCACTCGGTCAGGACGGCGCCCTGGTGCCGGAACTCGGACTGCTGCACACCATGTTCCCCAGGGAGCAATTCGCCTGAGCGCGGCCGGATCTCGCGCGTATCCTGGAACCACTTCGAGGGTGGGAGCAGGCCGTGAAACGTTTCGTATTCCTGATCATCGCGATCGTCGTCGCCGCGTCGACACTCGACTACGTCGGATCGTCGGGCTATTACGGGCTGGTCGTGGTGGGCGGGATCATCGCCGCGTTCCTGCTGTTCGAGAAGGCGGTGAGCTGACCGGCGCGAGCGACCGTGCGGGTCGCCCGGCACAGGTCCGGGCGACCCTCGATCACACGCCCGCGTGGGTCTCCGAGCTCGCCACCGCGCCCGGTCGCGCGAATCTGCCCGCGGCGTCGAGCGCGGCGAGGGCCTGGGCGTAGGAGGCGATCAGGCCGGTCTGGAGATAGGGGATGTCGCGTTCGGCGCAGAACTGTTCCACGATCGGCTGAGCCCGACGCAGGTTGGGGCGCGGCATGGACGGGAACAGGTGATGTTCGACCTGGTAGTTCAGCCCGCCCATCGCCGTATCGATGATCGGTCCGCCGATGACATTGCGGGAAGTGAGCACCTGCCGACGCAGGAAATCCACCGAGTTGCCCTCGTGCAGCACCTCCATGCCCTTGTGGTTCGGGGCGAAGGTGCAGCCCATGTAGAGGCCGAAAAGCCCCTGCTGGACGGCGATGAACACCAGCCCGTTCACCGGTGAGAGCACCAGGAAGACCGTCGCGAGATATCCCACGAAATGGGCGGCGAGCAGTGCGCCCTCCAGCACCCGGTTCGGGATCGGCCAGCGCAGCACCGCCCTGACGCTCGCGAAATGCAGACTGCCCGCTTCCAGCAGCAGCAATGGGAAGAACAGCCACGCCTGGTATCGGAAGATGAATCGGCGGAAGGTGCGGTCGGTCCGGGCGCGTTCACCGGAATAGGCGAGCACGCCCATCACGTCGGGGTCGGCGCCCTCGGTATTGGGGTGGGCGTGGTGGCGATTGTGATTGGCCACCCACCAGCCGATACTCAAACCGATCGCGAGATTTCCCGCGATCGCCCCGAACGCGTAATTGGCCTTGCGGTTGGCGAAGATCTGCTTGTGGCCGGCGTCGTGTCCGAGGAACGCGAGCTGGGCGAAGACCGCCGCGAGGAAGGCGGCGACGCCGAGCTGCCACCACGAATCGCCCAGCAGGACGAACGCCGTCCATCCGCCGACGAACGCCAGCGCCGTCAGCGCGATGCGCCACGTGTAGTACCGCGAACGCCGATCCAACAGTCCGGCCTCGCGAACACGGCGCAGCAGGACCGAGAATTCGCTGCCACGCGTCTTGGTCTGCGGCCCGGTCGATGTCGGTGACTGTTCGCTCACGTCGTCGCGGTCCTCCGCGACCAGCGCGCTCGTCCCGGCGCCGGAACTCGGCGTCACCCGATCGGCAGTGCTGTCAATTACCACGGGTGGCCTGCACATCCCTATGCGTCATTGTCGGTTCGGGCTGCGACTGTCCGTCCGTCGAGCCTGCGCAGACCCTAGCGGGCCGCGGGAAATACGCAAATCGCACCCCGCGCCTCCGACACCAGTATCCAGCGAATACACCACCGTCGGGTGAACTCCAGGTCGCGCGATGACACATTCCGGTGACGTTTCCGCTGTCGGCGTCGCCGAGGAGCCCTCCGAGCCCGGCACGGACGCGCTGAGCGCCCTCACCGACCCTGCGGCGGCGCCGCACCGGAGGACGGCAACGCCACGTCGGCGACCTGGAGCAGCCCCTTCCGCTCGCTCGCCGTTTCCAGGGTGAACCGCGCGGATCTGCCGGTGATGTGCAGGCAGCCGATCGAGTTGCCGAAATGCGGCCCGCTGACCTTGTTCCACCGGACCGGATCCGGCGAGATCCCACGCCGATCCGCCAGCCATCGCAATGCCGAGGCGAGCGGTTTCGCCCACGAGAGCGCGAACGCGGGGCGCAGGTACCCGGGTGGATCGTTGTGCACGGGTGAGCACACCAGTTGCAGCACATCGGATTCGGTCGGATCCGGGTAGGTGGCGCGCGCGGCGTAGCTGTGGTGTACGTCCCCCGACAGCACGCAGATCGTGCTCGGTGCGCCGGGCGCGGTGCCGATCCGGTGGATCAGATCCGCGAGATGTTCGAACGACGCGCGGAACGCGGGCCAGTGTTCGAGATCGGCTGCCTGCCTGACCTTCTCGCCGAGCCGTCCCCGCCATCCCGGCAGACCCGCCGCGCGCTCGTTGAGCGACTGGAAGTGGCTCAACGATGGCGGCATCAGCCACGGCAGCGACGATCCGATCAGCAGGTGGTCGACATCGCCCGCGGCGTTGTCCTCGATCCAGGCGAATTCCTCGGCGCCGACCATGAGCCGCTGACCGTCGAGGATGCGGCCGTTGCGGGTATCGATCACCAGCAGGCGGATCCGGCCGAAATCGCGCCGGTAACTCCACCGGGTGGGTTTACGGCCGTCGAGTTCCTTGTCGGCCCGTCCGGCGAAATCCTCGAGCAGGTCACGCACGTCACCGTCGGCCGCGCTGATCTCGCGGAACAGTTCGTCGTCCGCCAATTCCGTCGGTCCGAAGTTACCCAGATGCTGGTAGACCCAGTACGAGGCGAGTCCGGCGCGAATGCGTTTGTCCCACCACGGTTTCTCCGCCATCTGCGCACGCCAGGTCAGCGAGGTGTTCCAATCGTCGCGCACGTCGTGGTCGTCGAAGATCATCGAGGTCGGCACCGTCGACATCAGCCAGCGGATCTCCGGATCCGACCACGACTCGTGATAGAGCTCGCCGTACTCCCGGAACGAGACCACTTCGTCCCGCGGTTCCTCTTCGCCGCGTCGCCGCGCCAGCCATTCCCGCATATGCGGCGTCGGTTCGTCGGCGTAGACCTGGTCACCCAGCAGTACCAGCGCGTCGGGCCACCGATCCTCGGGCAGCAGCTTCATGCGCAACGCGTAGGCGTCCAGCGCGTCGGGGCCGAGCCGGTCGGCCTCCAGCGCGCCGGGGGCGGACTTGGCGGCCCGGCACGAGCCGAACAGGATCGTCTCGACGGTCCCCGTGCGGATGCGGCTCGGCGGGAAATCCGACCCGGGTTCCGGCCACACCGCCGCCCCGTCGAGACGCACCTCGTACCGGATCGACGCGTCGGGTTCGAGACCGTCGATGACGACCAACGCGAAATGCTGCTCGCCGACCTGGAATGTTCTGGAGCTTCGCCCCAGGATCACCACTTCGCACGAACCGTTCGTTTCCACCCACACGGTCGCCGATGTCGCATCGACGTGACGCAACACCGGGCCGAGCACCAACTCCGGCATGTGCACGACGTTACGTCGCCCGGTCGTGTGAGGCGCGGCGAAAGCCGATGCCGGATCGGAGATGACGGAAATGTGACGTCCCTGGGCGGCGGGGACTTTCCGCACGGGGGATCTCGTTGTACCGGTAGTCGATATGAGGAGGTCATGTGGCACAGGAATACAACCGGAATCCCGCGGCGGCGGCCCTGTCGCCGGAGCAGTACCACGTCACCCAGGAGAACGGCACCGAACGGCCGTTCACCGGTGAGTACTGGGACAATCACGAGCCGGGTATCTACGTCGACGTGGTATCGGGTGAGCCGTTGTTCGCCTCGGTCGACAAATTCGACAGTGGATCGGGATGGCCGAGTTTCACCAAGCCGATCGATTCCGCGAACGTGGTCGAGAAGCGCGACCTCAGTCATCTGATGGTCCGCACCGAGGTGCGTTCGACCCACGGTGACAGCCATCTCGGGCACGTGTTCACCGACGGTCCGCGCGAGGCGGGCGGGCTGCGATACTGCATCAACTCGGCGGCGCTGCGCTTCATCCGCCTCGACGACCTCGAGGCGCAGGGTTACGGGCAGTACCGGACTATTTTCACGAAGGAGGACGCGTGAGCGAGACGCGGAAGGCGATTCTGGCCGGTGGATGTTTCTGGGGCATGCAGGACCTGATCCGCAAGCGCCCCGGGGTGGTGTCGACGCGGGTCGGCTACACCGGAGGACAGAACGACCACCCCACCTACCGCAACCATCCGGGTCACGCGGAGGCCGTGGAGATCGAGTACGACCCCGCGCGGACCGACTACCGGGCGTTGCTGGAGTTCCTGTTCCAGATCCACGATCCGACCACCAGGGATCGTCAGGGCAACGACATCGGCTCCAGCTACCGGTCGGCGATCTTCTATCTCGACGACGACCAGAAGAGCGTCGCCCTGGACACCATCGCCGACGTGGACGCCTCCGGCCTGTGGCCGGGCAAGGTGGTCACCGAGGTGACCCCGGCGGGTGCGTTCTGGGACGCCGAGCCCGAGCACCAGGACTACCTGGAGAAGTTCCCGAACGGCTACACCTGCCACTACCCGCGCCCGGACTGGAAGCTGCCCAAGCGGCAGACCACCGGCTCGTGATGTTCCGGTAGGCACGAAAACGACCGCACCACCCGATCGGGTGGTGCGGTCGTTTTCGTCGGACACCGGGTTACCGCGCATCCCACATCACGAGACCGTCGCTGCCTAGACTTGCCGCTCATGCGACTGAGCACGCGCAATCAACTCGACGGCACGGTGGTCTCGGTGACCCGAGGGGAGGCGATGGCCGTCGTTCGCGTCCGGCTCACCGGCGGCGACGAGATCACCTCCTCCATCACCCGCGACGCGGTGGACGACCTCGGCCTCGCCGAAGGCATCTCGGTCAAGGTCCTCATCAAGTCGACCGAGGTGAGCCTCGGCGTCGAATAGCGGCGCTGCGCCCCGTCGGATTTCCGGTCTCCGGAGTTCGTCGGCGGGCGCTGATATCGTCCGGCCATGCTGATCGACGGGGCGGGGCAGGACGCGCACGGAGTGGAATCGACCGAGCGCGTGCTCGAGATCGTGCGACGGGATCCCGACGCGTCCGTACTCGACTACCGGAACATCCCGTGGGTCGCGGGAACGCGACGTCCGATGACGCCGGACAGGCTGGGGGAGTTGGTCTTTCCCTCCGGACGGCCGCTGTCGCCGAGCCTGCGGGCGTGGCTGGCCTACGACACGACATTGCTCGAGCGCCACGGGTGGTTCGACGCCGACGGAGGTCTCGCCCCGCGACCGCTGGACGAGTTGGTCGACGCGGAACTGGGTCCGCCGTGGGCGTCGGAATTCGCCCCGTTGGCGCGACGTTTCCCCGAATGTTTCCTCCTGCCGGGCGGTTCGGACTCCCGCCGGGTACTGGCCGTGGGCGATCCCGATTCCACGGGGGAATATCCGGTACTCGCCGTCGATGTGGACGACCTGCCGTTCGTCGGCCTCATGTATCCCGGTTTCGACGTCTACCTGGCGCACACCGCGGGTCTGTTCACCGCCGAATTCCCGACCTATACGGCCCTTTTCGATCACGAGGCGTACGGCCGCCGCATGCGCGAGCACGCGACGCTGCGATTCGGCGGCGACTCCTGTGCCGAGTGGCCCTTCTGAGCAGAGAAGGGTCAGCCGACCTTCGCCCGTTCCCCGGCGAGAGCAGGCTCGCCGATCGGCGCCTGTCCGTCCGCGTCGTCGGGTACCTCGGAACCAGCCCGTCCGGAGGTGCCGCGCAGGAACAGCGCGGCCGCACCGAACAGGACCAGCGTCATCACCAGGTACGCGTTGCGGAACAGCACTTCGAACGGTCCGCGGATATCGAGGACGGTGTCCATGGTCGGTCCGAAGTAATGCAGCAGTCCGCCGGACACCGTGACGCCCGCGCCGACCAGCAGCAGGGGAGCGAGGACGCCGCGACGCCGCACCGCCACCTCGCCGAGGCAGATCAGCAGCGGCGCGACCCACACCCAGTGGTGCACCCAGCTGTACGGTGACACGGCGGTGGTGGTGAGACCGCAGAGCACGACCGCGTGCAACTCGTATCCCCGCAGCGACAGGCGCCGCGCCAGGTACAGGCAGAGCGCCGCGAACGAGGCCGCGCCCGCCAACCACAGCAGTTGGTGGCCGCCGTCGACGCCCACCGCCCTGGCGATCATGCCGCGCAGCGATTCGTTGGACAGATTCTCCGGCAGCCCGACGCGCGCCGGGTCGGCGAACGCTCCGCTCCAGAAAGTCAGCGAGTCCTTCGGCAACGCGGCGAACCCGAGCAGGACCGTCGCGGCGAACGAGCCGGTCGCGACGGCGGCGGCCCGGTAGCGGCGGGTGACCAGCAGGTAGAGCACGAAGAACGCGGGGGTCAGTTTGATCCCGGCGGCGATGCCGGTGAGGACGCCTTTGCCGCGCGCGGAATCGGGCAGTGCCATATCCGCGAGTACGAGCAGCAGCAGAAGTATGTTGATCTGCCCGAAGCCCATGGTGCTGCGCACCGGCTCACACCACAGCAATATTCCGGCGACCCCGATGCCCGCGAATGCCAGGCGCAGGTCGCGGCGGTAACCGAGCATCCACAGCGCGGCCCAGGACGAGGCCGCGAGCATCGCGAAATTGCCGAACCCGCCAACGAACGTGTAGAGGTCGCCGCTCAGCCCGCCCAACGGGACGAACAGCAGCGCGGCGAACGGTGTGTAGACGAATTCCCAGACACCGCGGGTATTGCCGAGCAGCGGGGTGTCGTAGACGGAATCGCCGTCCGCGACCCGGTTGCCCGCGATCTGATACACGCTCAGATCCTTGAGGTGCATGAGCACCTGCGGCAGGTCGAACACCATTTTCAGATACCAGCCGCCCGCGATCGCGCCGACGACGAGAATCGCCAGGTACGCGGGGGTGCCGAGGGAACGTCGTCGTGGTGAGTCCGGGTCCGAGACGGTTGTTTCGGCTTCGGCGATCATCGACAACGGCACGCTCACTCCCTGCGTTCGGCTCCTGATTCGCGTTCCCACGCTAGCCGCACGGTGCGTATCGCGACCGTGCGGTGGGGTCTTCGCCATTCTGGCAAACATTCAGCACATTCTCCTGTTCGGTCCTTCACCAAAACTGAATGAATCTCGTAGGAAAGCTTGGTTGTTCTCCACTCGGCCGCTGTGCACACTCACTTCGGAGCGCAGAGGCGCGTTCGATTCGAAGATCACGAAGGGAGCGGCACATGAACGTCGGGCATTCCACGTCCTGCCGCTCGTTCTCCCGGTGCGTCCGCTGTGCGGCCGCCCGCTGTTGTCGCTGATCGCCTCGCCCCGCCCCCTTCCGACTGCCGCCTTCGGGCCGTCACCTTCGGTCTGTCACAGCCACCGTCCTTCCTGCCTTCGCGTGGAGTTCGCACGTGAGGTCGATTACCCAGGAGTTCCCCAGATGTCACGAAGTTTGTTCGTCCGAGCCACGGTGCTCGCGACGGCGGCGGCGATCGCCGCCGTACTGACCGGATGCGCGGCCTCCGGCAACCGGGTGACCGGGGCCGATGACAGCGCCACCCCGGTGGCGGGCGGCTCGTTGCGTTTCGCCGTGCTCGACGCTCCGGCGAATCTGGACCCGCATTCGGGCAGCTCCTACCCCGAATCGCTGATCACCAGCAATATCACCGACAAATTGACCTACCAGAATCCCGAGACCGGCGCGATCGAACCGTGGCTGGCGAAATCCTGGGAGATCGACGACCGGCTCACCGAATTCACCTTCCACCTGCGCGACGATGTGACCTTCAGCGACGGAAGCAGATTCACCGCGGATTCGGTCAAGGAGAATTTCGATCTGCTCGGGCGGGGTAACAAGGAACTCGGCATCATTCCGGTCACCGCCTACTGGGTCGGTTACCGCGACACCGTCGTCGTCGACCCGCTGACCGTGAAGGTGAGTTTCGACCGGCCGAATGCCGGTTTCCTCCAGGCACTCTCGCTCTACTTCTCCGGAATCGTCGGGCATTCCACACTGCAATTGCCCAAGGATCAGCGCGGGCTGGCGCGGAATCTCGTGACGACCGGACCGTTCACCGTCACCGAACACGTCTACCAGCAGAAGACCGTGCTGAAGAAGCGTTCCGGATACAACTGGGCGCCCGCGAGCCGCAAACACAGCGGCGAGGCCTATCTCGACACCGTCGAGATCGACGTCATCCCCGAGGCCGGGGTGCGGACCGGCTCGTTGCGGTCGGGCCAGGTGGACGCCATTCTGGATGTGAACAACACCGACGAGACCCCGCTGCGCAACGAGGGCTATCGCATCGTCCCCCAACTCATTCCGGGGCGCGATATCTCGCTGGATCTCAAGACCGATCTGTTCCCGACCAATGACCGCGCGGTCCGGGAAGCGGTCAAACTCGGTTGGAATCGCGACGCGCTGGCCAAGACGGTGCTGACCGACAGCTACAAGGTGTCGAGTTCGGTGATCTCCTCGCGGGTTCCCGGCTACGTCGATTTCAGCGCCGAACTGAAACAGGATCAGAAGAAGGCCGAGCAGATCCTGGAGTCGGCGGGCTGGACGAAGGGTTCGGACGGAATCCGGGTGGACAGGGACGGCAGGCGGCTCGAGTTGTCGCTGCTCGGAATCAACAACCTGGTCAACAACAAGCCCGCCTACGAACTGATCCAGCAGGATCTGCGCAAGATCGGCATCGATCTGAAGCTCAACGTGCTGCCCATTCCGGACTACACCGCGGCGGCGACCCAGCAGCAGCGCTGGAATATCCAGGTCGCCAATCAGAGTCGCGCCGATGTGGCGGTACTCGAGCAGGTGTATTCGCCGCAGTACGGCAACATGTCCAAACTCGCGCAGACCGATCCCCTCTACCAGCAGGCGATCACCGCACTCAGCGCCGTGAGCACGACACTGGACCCGAGCCGCCGGGCCGCCGCCGCCGAAGCGGCGCAACGGTTCCTGCTCGTGGATCAGGTGCTGACCGTCCCGGTCTACAACCCGGCCCAGGTGACCGCGGCCAGCCCCAAGGTGCACAACATCGGCTACGAGGCGCAGTCGCGCAATGTCTTCTACGACACCTGGATCGAGCCGAGGTAGTTCCCATGATCCGGTATGTGTTCGCCAAGCTGGGGCAGGCGGTCTTCGTGGTGTGGGGCGCCTACACCGTGACCTTCGTGCTGCTCTACGTGCTGCCCTACGACGCGGTCGACGTGCTGTTCGACCCGACCCAGGGCGATCTGATCACCGAGCAGGACAAGTCGAACGCCCGCGAGTACTACGGGCTGGACCAACATCTGATCGGCCAGTACCTGCACCGACTCTTCGACGCCGCGCAGGGAGATTTCGGGGCGTCGACCCGCAGCGGTGAACAGGTGTTGCCGCTGATGATGTCGGTGCTCCCGCAGACCGCGGCGCTGGCGGGTTTCGCCCTGGTGCTCGCCATCGTGATCGCTCTCGCGGTGGCGTTGACGGCGGGCTACGCCCGCACCCGCTGGGTCGCCGATCTGGTCGCCACCCTGCCCGCGGCGGGTGTCTCGGTGCCGGTGTTCCTGGTGGGATTGGCGCTGCTGCAAGTGTTCTCGTTCCAACTCGGCTGGTTCCCGCCGATCGGCAACGACGGGTTCGCCTCGCTGGTTCTGCCCGCGATCACCCTGGCCATTCCGGTCTCCGCGCCGATCGGGCAGTTGTTGATCAAGAATTTCGATTCGGGACTGCGATCCGGCTACGTCACGGTGTCGGTCGCCAAGGGAGCGACCAGGTTGTGGGTGCTGGTCCGCGAGGTGTTGAAGAACGCGGGCCTACCCGCGCTGACCATCGCCGGTGTCACCTTCGGCAATCTGCTCGCGGGCGCGGTGATCGTCGAAACCGTCTTCTCCCGTTCGGGTCTGGGCAGGCTGACCGAGACCGCCGTTCGCACCCAGGACGTTCCGCTCGTGCAGGCGGTGGTGGTCTTCGCCGCCGTGATCTTCGTGGCGGTGAATTTCGCGGTCGACCTCGTCTACCCGTTGCTGGATCCCCGGCTGCGGACCCGCCTGCGGACCGGGGTACCGGCATGACCGTTCTGGAGATACCCGCCGATACCACCCCCGTCGCCGTCGCCCAGCGGGTGCGTCGGGTGGCGCGCGCGGTCGTCGCGGCGCCGGGGCTGACGCTGTCCTGGCTGGTGATCGCCACCGTCGTCGCCTGGGCGCTCGCACCGTCCTGGTTCACCGCGTTCGATCCGAACGAAGGCGATTCGGACGCCAGCTTCCAGGCGCCGAGCCCGGCGCACTGGTTCGGCACCGACCGACTCGGCCGGGATCTGCTGGCCCGCACCATCCACGGCACCTCGACCACGGTGAGCGCGACCCTGATCGCGGTCGCCCTCGGTTTCGTGATCGGCGCGTCGATCGGGCTGTTCAGCGGATTCGTCGGCGGTCGGGTCGACGCGGTCGTCATGCGTTTCGTCGACGTGCTGCTCGCGATTCCCGCGTTGCTGCTCGCCATGACGGTGGTGACCGCGCTCGGCTACGGCACCCTCAATATCGCGGTGGCCGTGGGTATCTCGGCGGTGGCCGCGTTCGCGCGGGTGATGCGCTCGGAAGTACTCAAGGTGGCGCGCAGCGACTACGTCGAAGCCGCCTACGGTTCCGGCGCGGGTTTCGGGCGGGTGGTGTTGCGCCATGTGCTTCCCAATTCCGTCTCGGCGGTGCTGTCGCTGGCGGCGCTGGAATGCGGCACGGCGGTGCTCGCGGTCGCGGCACTCGGCTTCCTCGGCTACGGCGCACCGCCACCGGAGCCGGAATGGGGACTCGCGGTCGCCGAAGGCCGCGATTTCCTGGCGACCTACCCGTGGATCTCCATCCTGCCCGGTGTGCTGATCGCCGTAGTCGTGTTGTCCACCAACAGGATCGGCCGATCGCTAGGAGAGTTGTGATGAGCGCGAACGAACCCCTGCTCCGGGTCCAGGATCTGAGCGTGCGGTACGGGCCGAGGGCCGAGGACGCCGTCGACGGCGTGTCGCTGGTCGTGCGGCCAGGCGAATTCGTCTCCATCGTCGGCGAATCCGGATCCGGCAAGAGCACGACCATCCACGCCGCCCTGCATCTGCTGCCGCCGGGTGCGCGAGTACGTGCCACCGCACTCGAACTCGACGGCCGCGACATCACGGGGTGGAACGACCGCAAGCTGGCTCGGCTGCGCGGGCCGTTCGTCGGATTCGTGCCGCAGGATCCCGGCACCTCCCTCAACCCCGTCAAACGGGTGGGCACGCAGGTGCTGGAGGCATTGCGGTTGCATCGGCGGATGGCCTCGGGTCCGGGGCGGGATCTGGCCCTGGCCAAACTCGAGCTGGCGGGTCTGCCGGACCCGGAGCGCGTGTACGAGCGGTATCCGCACGAACTCTCCGGCGGAATGAAACAGCGTGTGCTCATCGCGATCGCCCTCGCCAACGATCCCGCGCTGCTGGTCGCCGACGAGCCGACCTCGGCGCTGGATGTGACGGTGCAGAAGGTCATCCTCGATCACCTGGCCGGGCTGCGGACCACGCTCGGCCTCGGGGTCCTGCTGGTCACCCACGATCTCGGCGTGGCCGCCGAACGTTCGGACCGACTGCTGGTGATGCAGCACGGTCGGATCGTGGAACAGGGCAGTGTCGAACAGATACTCACCGACCCCCGCGAGGAGTACACCCGCAAACTGGTCGAGACCGCGCCGTCGCGGCACAGTGTCCGATTGCGGCCCAGCCGGAAACGGGAGTCGGTCGCCGTGTCCGAGCCGTCCGGCCCGCCGTTGCTGAGTCTGCGGGGGCTGACCAAAACCTTCGGCTCGGCCGGATTCCGCGCCGCCGACGACGTCGGGATCGACGTCGCCGCCGGGTCGACCCACGCCATCGTGGGGGAGTCAGGGGCGGGGAAATCGACCGTCGCGCGTATCGCCGTCGGCTTCACCGCGCCCGACAGCGGTTCGGTCTGGTTCGACGGACAGCGGATCAGCGGGCGTTCGCGCAGGCAATGGCGGCCGGTGCGCCGCGGTATCCAGTTCGTGTACCAGAATCCGTACTCCTCACTCGATCCGCGATTCGACGTCGAACAGATCATCGCCGAACCGCTGGTGACCTTCGGTCTGGTGGACGGACGGGCGCGACGGCGCGAACGGGTGATCGAACTGCTGGATTCGGTGGCGCTCGAGCGCGCGCACCTGAGCCGCAAACCCGCCGAACTGTCCGGCGGGCAACGACAGCGGGTCGCGATCGCGCGGGCGCTGGCGGCCGGTCCCCGTGTGCTGGTACTCGACGAGGCGGTCTCGGCGCTGGACGTATCGGTGCAGGCGCAGATTCTGCAACTGCTGGTCGATCTGCAACACGAACAGGGGCTGACCTACCTGTTCATCACCCACGATCTGGGCGTGGTGCGACTGGTCGCCGACGAGGTCACCGTGATGCGCGCCGGTCGTGTCGTCGAATCGGGCGCCGTGGCCTCGGTTTTCGCCGCGCCGGAACACGAATACACCGAGCGCCTGCTGGCCGCGGTGCCCGGTGTCGGTGCCCGGACGTCCGAACTGGTTCGGGTCTGAGAGCGCCAGTGCCCACCGTGAGAACCGAATGAAATCCACCGGGGGACCCTCGCGCCGCCCGTACCCGACACGACACCGACAGGAAGGCGAACCGCCGATGACAGCCGTGGTAACCGAGCGGACCGCGCACGGACTCGACGACGCCGCGTTCACCGCGGCGCTGGCGGTGATCGCCGAACGCGCGGAGGAACACGACCGCACCGGGGCGTTCCCGTTCGCGGCCTTCCGCGCCCTGACCGAGATCGGCGCGCCCGCCCTGGTCGTGCCGACCGAATTCGGCGGTAGGGGAGCGGGGATCGCCGAAGCCGTCGAGGTGATCGAGAGGATCGGCGCCGCCGACCCGTCGGTCGGACTGATCCTGCAATGGAACTACACCAACCACCTCGGCCTGGCGCGCGCCGACAACCCGTGGCCCGCCGAACTGAAGGAACAGGTGTTCCGCTCGGCGGCCGAGTCCGGCGCGCTGATCAACGGCCTCGCGGTCGAACGCGAACTCGGCAGCCTCTCGCGCGGCGGTCTGCCCGCGACGACCGCCACCAGACTGGCCTCCGGCGACTGGCGTATCGACGGCGAAAAAGCCTATGCCACCGGCATTTCAGGGCTGAGCTGGTTCACGGTCACGACGACGACCGCGGAACCGAGGCCTCGGATCGCCACCTTCCTGCTCGACCGCTCCGCCACGAACTGGCGAATCGAGAAGACCTGGGACCACCTCGGACTGCGCGCCTCCGACACCCAGTCGGTGGTGTTCGAGGGCACCGTGGTGCCGCAGGCGCGTCTGGTGGAACTGCGCGATCCGGCCGACGGCGCCGGGAAACCACGCAGGCCGGGACGGCAGGCACTGCCGCTGCTGCTGGCCGCGAACTACAACGGCGTCGCGGTCGCCGCGCGGGACTGGCTGGTCCGCTACCTGCACACCAGGGTGCCCACCGCGCTGGGCGCGTCGCTGGCGACGGTGCCGCGCTATCACGATCGGGTCGGCGAGATCGAGGCGTGGATCCAGACCAGCCGCGCGCTGCTGCGCCAAGGCGTCGCCGCGCTGAGCGCCGACCCCGACGGTCCGCTGCCGGGGCTGGCCAAACACGTCGCCACCACCACCGCCATCCGCGTCACCGAATCCGCGCTCGACCTGACCGGCAACCCCGGCCTCGATCGGCGGTATCCGCTGGAACGGCACCACCGCGACGCCATGGTCGGCCGAATCCACACCCCGCAGAGCGATTTCGTGCTGGCGAACCTCGGTCGCGCCGCGATCGCGGCGGGCCGTGCCCCCCAGGAGAAACAGGTATGACCCGACGGCAGGTCCATCTGAACGTCAATATCCTCAACGCCGGTGTCTTCGGCGGGTCGTGGCGCTTCCCGGGCACCGACCCGGTCGCGAGTTTCACCCTCGACCACTACGTGCGCATCGCCAGGCGCGCCGAGGAGGCGACCTTCGACGCCGTCTTCCTCGCCGACGGTCCCGCGATCCGCGAAGACCTGCGCTACCGGCCCTTCAACAGCCTGGAACCCTCGGTGGTGCTGGCCGCGGTGGCCGCGGCCACCAGCCGGGTCGGGCTGATCGCGACACTGTCGTCGAGTTACAACCACCCCTACGATGTCGCCCGTCGATTCGCTTCGCTCGATCAGCTCAGCGGCGGACGTTCGGGCTGGAATGTGGTGACGACCGCGGGCACCGAGGCCGCGGCCAATTTCGGCTACGACGCCGAACCCGAACACGCCGCCCGCTACGAGCGCGCGGCCGAATTCGTCGAGGTCGTCCGGAAGCTCTGGAACAGTTGGGAACCCGACGCCCTGCTCGGCGACAAGGCGAATCACCGCTTCGCCGATCCGGACAAGATCCATCCGGCCGCGCACCACGGCGCCCGTTTCGATGTCGAGGGCGCGCTCAATGTGCCGCGTTCACCCCAGGGTGAGCCGGTGGTGGTACAGGCGGGCGCGTCCAAGGACGGGCGCGCGCTGGCGGCACGGGTCGGCGAGGTGATCTTCACCGCGGCTCAGACCGAGGACGAGGCCGACGAGTACTACCGCGACATCAAGTCACGCGCGGTGGCGCTGGGACGGCGTGCGGAGGACGTGGTCATCCTGCCGGGACTGTCCACGGTGATCGGCGCGACCGAGGCGCAGGCCGCCGAACGTCGCGAATTGCTCGCGGAACTGGTGCCGCCGGAATACGCGCTGGCCCGGCTGGCGAGCCAACTCGGCGTCGAGCAGGACGCCCTCGCGCTGGACTCGCCACTGCCGTGGCAGCTGCTCGCCGATCCCGACGAGGCGGGCGGATCGCAGACCTTCTACAAGATCGCGCTCGGCCTCGCGCGCCGCGAGAACCTGACCGTGCGGCAATTGCTGCGCCGACTCGGCGGCGGGGCCGGACACCGCATCGTCACCGGCACACCCGAACAGATCGCCGACGCCATCATCGACTGGGTCGACAAGGGCATCGCCGACGGATTCAACCTGATGCCCGATGTCCTGCCCGGCGGCTTCGACGATTTCGTCGACGGTGTCGTGCCGATCCTGCGTCGGCGCGGCGTCTTCCGCACCGAGTACTCCGGAACCACCCTGCGCGACCATCTCGGGCTTCGCACCCCGGAACATGTCGCGCGCGAGCACGAGGGAGCCGCGTGATGAGCCGACGACTACGGTTCTTCGTCAATATCGGCAGCGCCGGATATCACCGGGCCGCATGGCTGGAACCGGGACTGCCCGCCGACGCCTTCATCCGGCTCGACCACTACCGGCGTGTCGCCGAGATCGCCGAGCGCGGCGCACTCGACGGGCTGCTCTTCCCCGATATCCCGGTCCAGCAACCCGGCATCGCCCGGGCGCCCGCAGCCACCCTCGACCCGATCCTGCTCGCGGCCGCGCTGTCGGTCTCGACCGAGCGGATCGGACTCGTCCCCACCGCGACCACCTCGCTGAACCTGCCCTACAACCTCGCGCGCCGTATCCTCTCGCTCGATCACGCGACGGGCGGGCGGGCCGGATGGAACGTGGTCACCACCTTCGAGCCGAATGCCGCGCGCAACTTCGGGATTCGTCAGCTGCCCGAACGCGACGAGCGCTACCAGCGTGCCGCCGAATACGTCGAACTCACCGGAAAGCTCTGGGACAGCTGGGAAGCCGACGCGATCATCGGCGACCAGGAGTCCGGCCGGTTCGCCGATCCCGAACGGGTGCACGCGGTGCGCCACCGCGGTGAATTCTATTCGGTGGCGGGGCCGTTGAACGTCACCCGGTCGCCGCAGGGCAGACCCGTCCTCGTGCAGGCCGGCGCCTCACCGCAGGGCAGGGCCTTCGCGACCGCGCACGCCGAGGTGATCTACACGACCCAGCTGAGTCTGTCCGCCGCACGGGAATTCACCGAGGAGATCCGCGCGACGGCCACCTATTCCGGTCGCGACGGTGAGGCCATCCGAATCCTGCCCGGCCTGATCCCGGTACTCGGCGCGACCGAGGCCGAAGCTCGCGACCGCTTCGACGAACTCCAGGGCAGGCTGCACCCCGACAGTTCGCCGGTTCGGGAACTGGCCGCCTGGCTCGGCTACCCGGACGCCGAGATCGATCTGGACGCGCCGCTGCCACAGCGGCTGACCGTCCTGCCCGAGGGACGAATCGGTCCGCAGGGTTTCTTCACCTCGCTGACCAGGTACGCCACCGAGACCGGCTATCCGGTGCGGCGCCTGCTGACCGAATTCCTCGGCGGGCACCGGGTGGTGGCGGGAACCCCGAAATCGGTGGCCGACCACATCGAATTGTGGTTCCGCAACGCCGGGATCGACGGCTTCACGATCATTCCCGCGGTGCTGCCCTCGCACCTGGAGGATTTCGTCGACCAGGTGGTCCCGGAGCTGCGCCGTCGCGGGCTGTTCCGTCACGAGTACGAGCACGAGACCCTGCGCGGCCACCTCGGTCTGCCCGAACCGGCGAATTCGTTTGCCCGCGAGACAGTTTCCACGACGAGAAAGTGACGGATCCGACGATGACACATCGCTATCTGGGCCGGACCGGAGTCCTGGTCAGCCCGCTCACCCTGGGCGCCATGAATTTCGGCGCCTGGGCCAACCGCGACCACGACGACGCCGCGCGGATCATCCACCGGGCACTCGACGCGGGGATCAACGTGGTCGACACCGCCGACGTGTACTCCCAGGGTGAGAACGAGGAGATCGTCGGCAAGGCGCTGGCCGGTCGCCGCTCGGAAGTGGTGCTGGCCAGTAAATTCCACGGCCAGATCGGGACCGATCCCAATACCAGGGGTAATTCTCGGCGCTGGATCGTGCGCGCGGTGGAAGACAGCCTGCGCCGTCTCGGCACCGATCACCTGGACCTCTACCAGGTGCACCGACCCGACCCCGAGGTGCCGATCGAGGAGACCTTGCGCGCACTCGACGACCTCGTCGCCGCGGGCAAGATCCGCTACTACGGCACCACCACCTTCGAACCGCACCAACTGGTCGAGGCGCAGTGGGTCGCCCAGGATCGCAACCTGAACCGGCCGGTCACCGAACAGCCGCCGTATTCGATTCTCGCCAGGGGCGCGGAGCGGGCCACCCTGCCGATCGCGCAACAGTACGGCCTCGGGGTCCTGACCTGGAGTCCGCTCGCGGGCGGGTGGCTGTCCGGGAGATACCGGGCGGGGGAGACCGCGACCGAATCCAGCCGGATCGACCGCCAGCCGCACCGTCACGATCCGGAACTGGCCGCCAACCAGCGCAAACGGGCCGCCGCCGAGGAACTGGCCAAACTCGCCGACGACGCGGGTCTGACGCTGGTCCACCTCGCGCTGGCCTTCGTCCTCCAGCATCCCGCGGTGAGCACCGTCATCATCGGCCCGCGCACCCTCGACCACCTGGAAACCCAACTCGGGGCGGTCGACGTGCGCCTGGATGCCGAGATCCTCGATCGCATCGATCAGATCGTCGCGCCCGGGGTGACGATCAGCCCCGCGGACGAGGGCTATCTGCCGCCTTCGCTCACCGATGCCGCCACCCGCCGCCGCGACCCCGCAGGAGTTCTCCGATGAGCCTGTCCGACCTTCGTCCGCTCGGCCGCACCGGTGTGCGGATCAGCCCTTACGTGCTGGGCGCCATGAATTTCGGCACGCGCGGCAGCACCACCCACGAGGAATCCGTAGCCCTGATCCATCGCGCGCTCGACGCCGGGATCAATGCCATCGATACCGCCGACACCTATTCGCGCGGGGAGTCGGAGGTGATCGTCGGCAAGGCGCTGCGCGGTCGTCGCGACACCGTGATCCTGGCCAGCAAATTCCACAATGCCGTCGACGATGATCCGACCCACCGGGGCAACTCCCGGCGCTGGATCGCGCGCGCCGTGGAGGATTCGCTGCGCCGACTCGACACCGATCATCTCGACCTCTACCAGGTGCACCGGCCCGAATCGGTGACCGCGATCGAGGAAACCGTCGGCGCGCTGGACGATCTGGTGCGCGCGGGCAAGATCCGCTACTACGGCACCTCGGCCTTCTCGCCCGCCGAACTCGTCGAAGCGCAGTGGGTCGCCGACCGACGGAAACTGAATCGTCCCGCGACCGAACAGGTTCCGTATTCGCCGCTGGTACGCGGTATCGAACGCGAAACCCTGCCCGTCGCGCGCAAATACGGACTCGGCGTGATCACCTACGGTCCGCTGGCCGCGGGCTGGCTGTCCGGGAAATACCGGATCGGCGCGCAGCAGCCGCATTCGCACCGGACCGACCTGATCCCGGGACGTTTCGACATCGACTCACCGAACAACGCCACCAAACTCGCCGCCGCCGACGCGCTCGCGGAACTCGCCGAACAGTCGGGGCTGTCGCTGATCGACCTGTCCGTCGGCTTCGTGCTCGCCCACCGTGACGTCACCGCCGCCATCATCGGCCCGCGCACCGGGGAGCACCTCGACGCCTACCTGCGCGCCGCCGAGGTGACCCTCGGAGCGGACGTGCTCGACCGCATCGACGAAATCGTCGCGCCGGGCACGATCTTCAGCGAACGCGATACCGGTGCGATTCCCCGCGCCCTCGCCGAACCCGCCCTGCGCAGGTCGGTGGTCCCGGCGCGATAGTTCCCCGCAGCGGTGGCGGCGGCCGTCATCCACGCTGACCTGCGCGGACGACGATCCCGAGGCGAAACCCCGTGACAGGGTGGCATTCGCCACATCGCCGGTGCCGTAGATCCCGGTCGCGAGTGGGTAAGCGACTGCCTGTTGCGAGTCGACGACGAGTGGTCACGGCCGCGTATCGCGGCGCGGCGGTGACCACGGGAGGAGTTCGAACTCTTGGAGGAAGTACTACGGCCACTCATCGTCGTGGCGGGAACCGTCGCGGTCACCGTGATCGCGGGCCTGTTGATCGACCGACTGCTGCGCCTGGGCGCACGCCGTCATCCCGATACCCACCTGCCGCTGCTGCTGCTGCGAAGACTCCAGTTGCCCCTGCAACTGCTGCTGGGAACGCTGGCGTTGCAGGCGACCTATCCGCTGGCGCACCTGGACCCGCACCAGGACACCTTCATCAGGAAAATGCTCGCCGCGGTGACGATCATCGCCGTGGCCTGGCTGGCGATCCGCGCCGCGGACGCGGTGGCGGAGAATATGCTGCGCCGCTATTCCCAACGGACCAGCGAGATCTCGCGCGTGCGGCAATTGCGCACCCAGCTCGGTCTGGTGCGTCGCATCGTCACCTCGGTGCTGGTGGTCACGACGGTGGCGGTGGCGATTCTGCTGCTGATCCCCAGTATGCGGGCGCTGGGCACCTCGATGCTGGCCTCGGCGGGTGTCATCGGCATCATCGCCGGTGTCGCGGCCCAGTCGACGCTGAGCAATCTCATGGCCGGGTTGCAGATCGCCTTCGGCGATTCGGTCAAGATCGGTGACACCGTGGTGGTCGAGGGCGAATGGGGTGTGGTCGAGGAGATCACCCTGGCCTTCCTCACGGTGCGGATCTGGGACGACCGCCGACTGACCATGCCGGTCTCCTACTTCAACAGCAAACCGTACGAGAACTGGTCACGCGGCGGCGCGCAGATCACCGGCACCGTCTACCTGCATCTCGACCACAGCACGCCGATCACGCTGTTACGCGAACACCTGCACGAGTACCTGCGTGAACGCCGGGAATGGGACGGCCGTTCCTGGGGTCTTGTCGTCACCGACAGCACGCCGACGAATATCGTCGTGCGGGCCACCATGTCGGCCGCCGACGCCGACGACGTGTGGGATCTGCGCTGCGCCGTCCGCGAGGAACTGCTCGGCTGGCTCGGGCGCACCCATCCGCAGGCGCTGCCCAAGATTCCGACCGCACTGGCCGGACCGTCCGACGGCGACTACCGGATGGCGATGAGCGCCAACGGTTCCGGTGGTGAATCCGACGAATGACGTGCGGCGCTACCGGAACTCGCGGTAGAGCTCGGGCAGGAACCCTGCGAGGTGGTTCATCTCCTGACCGCAGTGCAGCAGCAGATCCCGCGCCGCGTCCAGATCGGCCGCGATATCCCTCGGATCGACCGAGGGGCCGCGGCCGACGGCGTCGGCGGCCCTGGCCAGGTCCGGGACCCGCAGACTCCACATATTGAGGTAGAAGCGACTGCGCATCTCGCATCCGCCTGCGACCGGCCTGACCTGGTGGGCCAGCCAGCCGACGTCCAGCGGGGCGACACTGCTGCCGACCCGGCCGAAGACGACGGTCTGTCCTTCGGGGACGTCGAATCCGTGCACGATCGGGTCCTGGAACGCGATGGCAAGCTGTTGCAGTTTTGGGCCGATGTACTCGTCGACGTAGGAGATGTTGCCGACGTATCGTTCGCGGTCCGGCAGCGGTGCCGCGGTGCGGTCGGCGGCGATGGCCGCGTACAGGTGCGCGTCGGGATGCCACAGTTTGTAGCGCGCCGATTCCGAGGAATGCCAGCCGAACCACCAGTCCCACATGGCGGCGGTGACACGGGGCATCTCGGTGCGCACCGCGACCCATGCCTGGCCGGAAGCCGTGTGCCCGTACCCGGTTTCGATCGGCGACGATCCGGTCGCGGCGAGATCGGCGCGCAGCGCCGAGAAGTCGGGGATGTCGGCGGCGGCCGTCGGCGGCCCGGCGTAGGCGGCCGATACCGGCGCGGGTTCGCGCGCGGTGCGGTCGGCCATGTATTTCGCGTACGGCCGGGTGCGATCGTGCTCGGAGTAGCCGCGATATCTGGTATTCGGTGAATCGGGTTCGGCATTCGCCGCGCCGACGCCGGTGACCATCGCGCCCGCCACGGCGGCTCCGAGGGAAAGTGTCACTCTGCGTGTCAGGTACCGCTGTCTCGCCACCCGACGAGATTAGCCAGGCCGGGCGGACGACGACAGGAGTTACCAACAGTTCACAACGGGACCGTCCGTGGCGCCGCACTTCTCGGAGACATGTCACTGGCACGACGTCCGCCCGGCAGTCGTGCTACCGGGCGGGTCTGCCGTGGCGCCCGGGACTATTTGTGCGGAACGGCCGTGACCAGGCCGCCGTCCACGATGAATTCCGAGCCGGTGGAGTAGGAGGATTCGTCACTGGCGAGGAACAGGACGAAGGTGGAGACCTCCTCCGGTTCGGCGGGGCGGCCGAGCGGGATCGTCACCAGGTCGTCGGGGATATTCGCCGTCATGGGGGTGCGGATCAGCCCCGGATGCAGTGAGTTCACCCGGATCTTGTGCGGCGCGAGTTCCAGCGCGGCCGATTTCGCCAGCCCGCGCACACCCCACTTCGAGGCCACGTAGCCGTGCGCCCACGGCGCGCCGCGCAGACCCTCGATGGAGGAGACGTTGATGATCGAACCGCCGCCCGCCGTGATCATCGGTTCGACGACCGCGCGGATACCGAGGAATGTGCCGGTGAGGTTCACATCGAGGATCTTGCGCCACTTGTTCAGGTCGAAACGTTGCAGCGCGCCGCCGTTGATGATGCCCGCGTTGTTCACCAGGACGTCGACCTTGCCGAATTCGCGCACCGCCTCCTCGACGGCGGCGGTCCAGTCGTCGGGCTCGGTGACGTCGAGGTGGACGTAGCGCGCGGCCTCGCCCAGGGATTCGGCCAGCGCTTTGCCTTCGTCGTCGAGGATGTCGCCGATGACGACGCGCGCTCCCTCCGCCACGAGCAGGCGCGCGTGCGCCGCGCCCATTCCCTGCGAACCACCGCTGATGATTGCGACTTTGCCATCTACACGTCCCATGAACCTCACGCTAGCATACGAACTGGAACGTGTTCCAGACACTTGTCCGGAACAATGGGATCTGCGGAACCGTCCGCCGATTCGTCGGAACTTTCCAGGAGGAGCTCCCGAATGTCTGTCCGAGTAGCGCACGTCGGCACCGGCAATGTCGGCAGGTTGGCGTTGGCCGGAATTCTCACGCACCCGGAACTCGAATTGACCGGGGTGTGCGTGTCGACCGAGCACAAGGTGGGCAAGGACGCCGCCGAACTCGCCGGACTCGACACCGACACCGGCATCGTCGCGGTCGGCGATCTGGACGAGGTGCTCGCCACGCGACCCGACTGCGTCGTGTACTGCGCGATGGGCGACACCCGGTTGCACGAGGCCATCGAAGACTGCCGCCGGATCCTCGCCGCAGGGGTGAATGTCGTCGGTTCCGCGCCGGGACTGCTCCAGTATCCGTGGGGTGTGCTGCCGAAGAAATACCTCGCCGGTATCGAAGAGGCGGCGGCGCAGGGGAACGCGAGCCTGTTCATCACCGGGGTCGACCCGGGCTTCGCCAACGATCTGATCCCGCTCGCCTTCGCGAGCACCTGCCAGCGCATCGAACAGGTGCGGTGTATGGAAATCGCCGACTACGCCACCTACGACGGGTCGACCGTCATGTTCGACGTGATGGGTTTCGGCAAATCGCTCGACGAGGTGCCGATGCTGTTGCAGCCCGGCGTGCTGAGTATCGCGTGGGGGCCCGCGATCAGGCAGTTGGCGGCCGGTCTCGGCATCATGATCGACGAGATCACCGAAACCTACGAGCGGGTGCCCGCCGACGAGCCGTTCGACATCGCGGTCGGCACCGTCCCGCGCGGTGGGGTCGCGGCGCTGCGTTTCGAGGTGATCGGACTGGTCGGCGGACATCCGGCGATCGTCATCGAGCACGTCACCCGCCTGCGCGACGACCTGTGCCCCGACTGGCCGCGCCCCGCGCAGCCCGGTGGCTCGTACCGGGTCGAGATCACCGGCGAACCGTCCTACGGGGTCGACATCTGCCCGACCAGCCTGGTGGGCGACCACAATCACGCGGCGATCGTGGCCGCGGCGGGACGGATCGTCAACGCGGTGCCCGCCGTCGTGGCCGCGGCCCCCGGTATCCGCACCACCCTCGACCTGCCGTTCATCACCGGAAAAGGGGTGTTCACCGTGCCCGCCGCGTCCCAACCGGTCGGATAGCCGGTCGCGCTTCGGGCGCGCCCGCGCACCGCGGCCGCCGTCGTCCATGCGGTGGATGACGGCGGCCCGATCAGGTCAGCGCCAGATAGGCGGCCAAGCCGACCCCGCAGATCGCCACCGCCACCCGCACGACAGTCGGCGGCAGCACCTTGACCACCGGCGGTCCGCACCATCCGCCCGCGAACGCGCCGATCGCCATCGCGGCGGCCGCGAGCCAGTGCACCGGACCGAAGAGCGCGAAGCCGATCGCCGCGACGAGGTTGGCGACCACCGTCAGATAACTCTTCAGAATGCTGGCCCGCCAGATGTGCTCGGACGTGCAGACCAGGATCAGCGCCAGGAACATCACACCGACGCCCGCGCCGAAATAGCCGCCGTACACCGCGATCGCCATCATGCCCAGCGGATACAGGCGCGGGAACTCCCGATCGCCCGCCAGTTCGCGCAGCTTGGGTTGCAGCAGCAGGCTCACCGACGCCGCCGCGAGTAGGAACGGCACCGCGATCTCGAACGCGTCGGCCGGGGTGAGCAGCAACAACGCCGCACCCGCGATCCCGCCCGTCGCCGAACAGGCTGCCCAGAGCACGAGTTTGCGGCCGTCCTTGGCCAGCGCCGCACCCGAATTCGCGGTGGAGCCGACCCCGACCGCCACCATCGCCACGGTATTGGTGACATTGGCGGCCACCGGCGGCAGGCCCGCGGCCAGCAACGCCGGATAGGAGATGAGCGAGGCGATTCCGGTGACGTACCCGACCAGGCCCGCGAAGAATCCCGCGACGACGACCAGAAGGAAGGTGAGCACAGTCAACGCGGATTCTCCGGTGTTCGATGGGCGGATCACGGCGAAGGCCCCGCACCTCGGGATCACCGAGTGGCGGGGCCTCCTGCGCTGGGAACTATACGGGCGGGTAACCGGAGGGCCGCCCTCGGCCGTTCGAGTGCGCGGCGATCGGTCATGCACGCGGATCGCGCGGTGTGACGCAGTCGATCGATCCTCGCCGTCGACGGCGCCGAATGGGTAGATGAGCGTCCCGCTCGCCGCCTCGTTTCCCCGCGCACGGCCGTCTTCCGCTGTCGCGCGCGCACGGATGAACGCGGACAGTTCCGCGCGGGGTGCGGATCGACCGCGCTGATCCGGTTCCGTGATCGTCCCTGCCGTCGAATGTTCGAACTCCCTCGGCACGGCCGGTGACGTCCCTCTATCGCGCGGGCACCTGCCGAACGCACCTGACCTGAGGAGATTCCCGATGATTCGGGTACACACCGCTCTGCTTGCCTGTGCCGCGACAGCCTGTGCGGTCGCCGCCGCTCCGGCCGCCCAGGCCGCCGTCCTGATCGACTCGCCGACGAGCACCACCGTGATCCTGACCCCCGCCGAAGCCTCCGCCCTCTCGGTCGGAAATATCGGCGGCATCCTCGGCCAACTGCCACCGACCTTCACCCCCGAGGCGAAGACCAGCCTCGGCCACACCCTCACCCGCCTGGCCGGACAGGCCGCCGCCGACCAGCACTCGACGATGATCATCGTCATCGAAGGCCCGCTCACCGGACCGACGGCGGTATCGGTCGGCGTCCTGTCCTGAACGGGCGATTCGGGGGCGGCGGCATGGAAATCACTGGTAGAGGATGCTTTTGCCGCCCCGATTCGCTTCAGATGCAGTCGCAGCCGTGACGGGCGAGCCGCCCACCACCGTTCGGAAACACTCCGGACCGACCACCCTTCCGAATCGGTCCGGGGCCGCCTCCGGAATAGAAGGCGGGAGGTTCCAACGACGCGGAGGTCTGCGGCGCACCGTAAGGAGCCGACATAGACCAACGCTGTTGATCCGAGGTCGGGCGAGGTCGATCAGTATCTCCAGTTCTGGATGAATTCATAGAGCGTGGAACCGATTTCACGTATCGAGTGGACACCGTGGGTGTGGTAGGCATCGATCACGGCCGACACCTGGGGGTCATCGTCGGTGGCTCGGGCGTATTCTTCGAGCGAGTGAGCCGATTCCAACGCCGGTGCCGGACAGAAGCCCCACTCGGCCGGGACGGATTCGCTCGCCGCGCTCAGCACCTCCGCGATGGAGAAAAGCCACGAGTAGGCCCAGCCGCCCAGGTCGCCGTAGTCGCGGTCACCGCCGATCGGCAACACGTCGCTGTCGGGAATCACGGCGTTCATCACAACTACCGGCAGTCCCGAAGCCGGTGTGCGCGCCGAGTCCGGAGCGAGTGTGCGGCGATCCAGCGATAGTCGACCATCGATCTCCACCCCTTTGTGGTTGGTGCGTGGTCAGCGGTGATTCGCGTGGAGCCGCGATGCGGATCGGACATCGTGCGAAAAAGCGATAAACGCCGTTCACGAGGGTGATCGGCAGCCGTGACGGCGGAGTGAAGGACGCTTTCGTCGGTTGTCCGGCCCAGGTTTGTCGCGCGGCAACCGTCATCGCCGTGCTGGATGAGGTCCACCGCAAGCAATCCGCCCGGGGACGTCCCGACGGCCTACAAGTTCTCGCGAACCTGCGCGACGTCATCGAAAACCGCATCCTCGAAGTGGACGATCGAGACAGTGATCGTGCCCTCGGCAGTTGTGTTCTGATGGGTGCTGCCGAGCCGATTCCGTGTATCGGCAGCCCTGGTGAGAGTGTCGGTGTTGCCGTCCGACAGAGGAGATCGATCGCATTCAGCTGATCTACGGCAACTCCTCCACCTGCTCGTCAACGGCCGGGCTCGGTGCTGCCGGCCAACTCGTGCAGGTAGTTCGTGGTCTCGGCGTCGCCCGGAAAGTACGCCGCGAAGCCGCGCCGGGCCAGTTCCTTCCCACCACGGTGTCGAGCTGACGTTGTTCAGCACGGTGACGACCTTCGGCACCGCCCACGAGCGGACCGGACGTTCCATGTTGTCGCTGTCGGCCAGGACTCGGGGCGTCGTGCGCTTTCCGTCTACCGCGGCTGGTTGTCGATGATGGCTTGCACGGCTGCTCCGTAGCGGGTGATGAGGGTTTCGGGATCGATGGTTTCGGGGCCGAGCAGACCGAGGTGGCGTAGTCCGGCGGCGAGGCCGAGGAGTTCGAGGATGACGAGTTGGGCCCGGACGCGGTGTTCGGTGGTGTCGTCGATGCGGTGGGCGATGGCGTCGAGGTAGCGGTTGCGGGTGGCGGTGCGGGCAGGTGCGGGGTCGGCGGATTCGTGGATGAGCAGGGGAGCCATGGCCCACGGCTCTGGTTCGTCGTTGTCGCGTCGGTCGACGATGCGACGTACCAGTTGCATGCCGATCGGTTCTTCGGCGGGCGGTGGTTCTTCCAGTCCGGCTGCCGACGGGTCGGCGGCGGCGAAGAGTTCGGCTTTGCTTCCGGTCAGTTTCATGACCAGTGCGGGGGAGCAGCCTGCCGCGGCGGCGATGTCCTTGATGGTGGTCGCGGTGTAGCCGCGGCGGGCGAACAGTTCACGCGCGGCGGCGACGACGGTTTCACGGGTGGAGGTTTCGCTCATCGGGCGCCGACCGGTTGTGGATCGTGTGCGAGATCGAAGTCGACCACGGAGGGACGGGTCAGGACGACGACGTGGCGGGTGGCGGTGCGACGGTCGGCGCCGAGCGCGGTGACCAGGTAGCGACCGCTGGGAGGTTGGGCGAGTTCGTAGCTGCCGTCTTCGGCGGTGACGGTGGCGGCGACGTATTCGCCGGTGGTCTTGACCAGGCTGACCACTGCGCCCGTGCAGGGGTCGGCGCCGACGGTGACGTGGCCGTGCAGACTCAGTTGTTCGGTGAGCAGCACGTGGTGGCGTTCGGCGTCGGTGGTGAAGTCGACCACCTGTGAGCGCGGTGCCCATCCGTCGGCGCTGGTGATCATCAGGTAGGGGCCGGGTGCGGGGAGTACGACGGTGAATTCGCCGGTGTGATCGGCGCGGCTCCAGTCGACCGGTTCGCCTGCGGTGTCGAGCACGGTGATGACCGCGTGGCGGATCGGTTGTCCGCCCGCGCGGTGAACGACGCCGGTGACCACCAGTTCGTCGGGTGGTTGTTGGTCGTCGGTCGTGGTGTCGGCGGTGTCGATGCGTGGGATGAACGACGCGACGGCCAAGGTCGCCAGGGCGGCGGTCGCGGCGAAGGCGAAGATGAGCTGGAAGGCGGTCAGCGACGGGTATTGCCGGTCGGCGACAGTGATGGTGACGGTGGTCAGCAGTGCGGAGATGAGGGCGCTCGAGATGGAGGTGCCGATCGATCGCATGAGGGTGTTGAGCCCGTTGGCCGAGGCGGTTTCGGTGATCGGGACCGAGCCCATGATGAGCATCGGCATGGCGGAGTAGGCGATCGCGGTGCCGACGGTGACGAGCATGGAGCCGAGCACGATCAGCGGAACCGACCCGGTGAGCAGTATCCGCAGCAGGTAGGCGAACCCGAGTAGGGCGGTGCCGGCGATCAGAGTGTGTTTGGCGCCGATGCGTTGGATCATTCGCGCCGAGACCGGTGCGAAGGCGACCATCATCAGTCCGGCGGGCATCATGCACAGCCCCGCCGTCAGTACCGAGAGGCCGAAGCCGTATCCGGTGGCGGTGGTCACCGCCAACTGCTGGGTGGTGGTCAGCATGTTGGCATACATCGAGATGCCACAGAGCAGGCCGCAGATATTGGTCAGCAGCACCGGTCTGCGGGCGGAGGTGCGTAGGTCGACCATCGGTTGTCCGACGCGGAGTTCGAACGGGAACCAGGCCGCGAAGGCGAGGATCGCGATCACCGCCGTGATCAGGGTCGGTGGGCTGGTCCACCCCCAGGTGCTGCCTTTGGAGATGGCCAGCAGCATGGCGACCAGTGCGATCGACAGCAATACCGCCCCGCCGAAGTCGAATCGTCCCGGGTTGCGGACCGCGGATTCGGGGACCACCAGCAGTACCGCGACGAACAGTACCGCCGCTGCCGCCGCCGACAGCCAGAAGATCGACTGCCAGCCCAGGTGCTCGTAGAGTATCCCCGGCAGCGGAAGTCCCAGTGCCGCACCGACTCCCAATGTCGCGCTCATGATGGCGGTCGCGCCGGCGACGCGGGCTTTGGGTAGTTCGTCGCGCAGGATCGCGATGCCGATGGGCACCAGCGCCGAGGCCAGCCCCTGAAGTCCGCGCCCGACCAGGACCGTCAGGAACGTTCCGCCGATCGCGGCGACCGCCGATCCGGCGACGATCGTGGCGAGGGAGACCAGCATCATCAGTCGTTTGCCGAACATGTCGGCCAACCGCGACAGGATCGGCGTGGCCACGGCGGCGGTCAGCAGCGTCACAGTGACGAGCCACGAGGCGCTGGCGTAGTCGACGTTCAGGATCCCGGGGAATTCGCCGAGCAGGGGAACGACCAGAGTGTGCTGTAGGGCAACCACCACGCCCGACATGCACAGCACGATCGTCAGGGCGCGACTCGGCGGCGATTTGACAGGACTGTGCACGAGGCCTCCGGTTCACAGGGATGGCCTCATTCATACCATCGAGGTGAACGTCCGTTCACCCCCGAGGTGGCTGAAACCTGTCGGAGAGCCGGCTCGATCGCGTCCGAGAGGCTGCTCGTCGGTCGGCGGGTTAAGTCAATCAGTTGACTTAAAGATTGCGCGGTAGTTAACTGAACGAATGAACGACCTGATTTCCGGAGGGGTCGTCACGGGAATCGGCGTAGTGAGCCGCGCGGACGCGCGCTGAAGCGGACTCGAATCCGCCCGATCCAGCGTGTTCAGAAAGGGAGACTCCGATGAAGATCACCGTCGATCAGGTCAAATGTGTCGGGGCCGGCCACTGTGTCATGCACGCGGGCGACGTGTTCGACCAGCGAGACGAGGACGGCATCGTCGTGCTCCTCGATGAAGCCCCGCCGCAGGAACTCGCCGAGGATATCCGCCAAGCAGCGGCGGTCTGTCCCGCCATGGCCATCCACATCGAGGAATGAATCGAGTTCTGCGGTGTCACCGCAGCCGAGTACTCAGGAGTGAACAGTGTCCGAAGCGTTGATCGACACCTCCGCCGTCGCCGAGATACCCGAGTATCCGATGCTCCGGTCCGGTGCGTGCCCCTTCGCGCCGCCGCCGGAGGCGATGGAATTGGGAAAGGTCAAGCCGCTCAATCGTGTTCGGATCTGGGATGGTAGTACGCCCTGGCTGGTGACCGGCTACGCCGAGTTCAAGGCTCTGATGTCGGATCCGAAGGTCAGCGTCGATCATCATGTCGAAGGATTCCCGGATTGGAACGCGGGGATGCGCGCGATCAAGGACAGCAGGCCGAAGTCGCTGTTCACCACCGACGGTGAGGAACACAGTCGGTTCCGCAGGATGCTGACCAAGCCGTTCACCTTCAAACGGGTCGACGCGCTGCGGCCGGTGATCCAGCAGATCACCGATGAGCACATCGATCGGATCCTCGCCGGACCGAAGCCCGCCGATCTGGTCGAGGGGCTGGCATTGCCGGTGCCGACGATGATGATCAGCGAGATGCTCGGGGTTCCCTACGGTGATCACGAGTTCTTCCAGAAGCACGCGGTGGTCAACGTGGATCGTTTCGCGACGCCGGAGCAGGCCGCTGCGGGTCGCGCCGGATTGGCGAAGTATCTGATCGATCTGATCAATCTGAAGCTGGACGAGCCGGGCGAGGATGTGGTCAGCGATATCGCCGAGCGGGTCCGCTCGGGGGAGATCACGATCCTGGAGGGCGCGCAGCTCGGCACCGGCGTATTGATCGCCGGGCACGAGACGAGCGCCAACATGATCTCCCTGGGTACTTTGGCGCTGCTGGAGAATCCCGAGCAGTTCGCGCTGCTGCGCGATACCGAGGATCCCAAGGTGGTGGCGAACGCGGTCGAGGAGTTGCTGCGCTATCTGGGCATCATCCAGAACGGCCAGCGGCGCGTCGCGGTCGGCGATATCGAGATCGCCGGTGAGACGATCCGTGCGGGCGAGGGGCTGATCTTCGATCTGTCTCTGGGCAACTGGGACGAGAAGGCCTGGGAGACACCGGAAAAGCTCGACCTCACCAGACCCGCGTCACATCATCTCGGCTTCGGCTTCGGTCCGCATCAGTGTGTGGGACAGCAGCTGGCCAGGGTCGAATTGCAGATCGTGTTCCGCACCCTGGTACGGCGGATTCCCACGCTACGTCTGGCGATTCCGTTCGACAAGGTCGAGTTCAAGCATGATCGTCTGGCCTACGGAGTGTATGAACTACCCGTGACCTGGTAACACGTGCGACGTCGTCCGAAGTCGCACGTAGCGGTTCGGACTTTTGAGTCAACCACTTGACTTGAACAAATGACAGTATTTGTGTGGATCACATCGAGCTGCCGGCGGCGGCCGTGGTCGCGGCGAAGGGAGCGCGGGTGGGTAGGTCGGTTCGTGCCGAGCGGGCGGGGTCGACGCGGGAAGCCATTCTGTCGGCTGCGGAACAGTTGTTCGCCGAGCGCGGGGTGGGAGCCGTGTCCAATCGTCAGGTGAGCGAGGCCGCGGGGCAGGGGAACAACGCGGCGGTGGGATATCACTTCGGTTCGAAGGCCGAGTTGGTGCGGGCGATAGTGCGTAAGCATCATGCGAATACAGAGCTGTTGTGTCGGGAGATGTTGGGCCGGGCCCGGGGATCCTCGGACCCGCGTGATTGGGTGGCGTGTCTGGTGCGTCCGGTGACCGACCATTTGGCCGGGTTGGGCGGAGTGAGCTGGTATGCGCGATTCAGCGCGCAATTGGTGTCCGACCCGGCGTACCGGGTGTTGTTGGCTGACGAGTCCCTGTCATCCAAGACGATTCAGTGCATCGTTTCCGGACTGCACGGCTGTCTGCCGGATTTGTCGCCGGAGTTGCAGCGGGAGCGTAATGCCATGGCGCGGTTGTTGATCGTGCATACC
>NZ_JAFMPL010000169.1:0-9994 GCF_019038455.1 Nocardia noduli | reverse complement strand
GTGGTGCGCCAGTCGAAGATGGTGGCGACGATGGGCGCGGTGTCGGGGTCGATGGTGAGGATGGTTTTTGTTTGCCCGCGTGCTCGTTTTGCAGGGACGGGATGGGGGATGCGGTGTGGGAGGTAGCCGTAGGGGGTGCGGCCGATGTTGTAGCCGGCTTTGACGTGTTCGATGGTGCCGCCGCGGGATTGTTCGAGCAGGTTGCGCGTGTACCAGTCGGCAACGATCCGATTCATGCCGCGGAGGAGATTGTTGGTGGCGGTCGGTTGTGTGGTGGAGGGGTCGATGGGTTCGTCGGCGCACCAGAGGGGGATGTCGTGGCGGGTGAGGTGGTATTCGAACTCGATGGAGGTGCGGGTGTCGCGTGCGGTGCGGGAGATGTGTTCGGTGATGACGACATCGAAGCCGGGATCAGGTGACGCGGCGGCGGTGAGCAGGTCGCTGATGCCGCCGTCACGTGGGGTCGGAACGTCGATTCGCTGGTGTGCGTCGGAGTGCCCGCGTCGGTCGAGGTCCAGGCGTCCTGTTTCGATGTCCCAGTAGTAGGCGACGATCGCGACCTCGATCGTCAGTGACTTGAGTTTGGTGTGACAGGTGCTGACTTGGCGGGGGATGGACAGGGTGGGGTCCTGGTTGTCCTCGGTGGATGTCCGTCCCACGAACGCGGCACGAATGACTGAATTCGCGGCGTCGGGGCTCGTCGCGGTTAGGGCGGCGAGCAACTCGTTCAGCGCTGCTTCGTGATCGACCATTCGAGGACATCCTTGATCGCCTGTATCTGAAGTCTTCCGAGTTGTTCGGCGCGTTGGCCGACGACTTCGGTTGCCTCGGTGGTGATGTGCAACCGGCCCTTCTTGGCCCTCGGCGCAGGTCGTCGCGCCGAGGTGCGGGACTTCGCAGGAGGTCTGCGGTTTTCACGCTGACGGGGTGGTTGTCGATTTCGGGAACGTGCGCCGTCGTGCGATGGGTGTGACTGAGATGCCGGAACAGAGGACTTCGACGCGCTAGGTGTAGGCGCTGCGCTTGGATCACTGGATGCAGGCATGGAGGTTCCAATTCTCTATTTCAACCCGCTGATCCGTCCATATCAATGAAAGCTGATCTTCAACGATTTCGCCATATCGAGAAGCGATCGCGTGTGAGACAAGGAAGCGATACTCGCTGATGATCTGGTTGGTGTGGGTGGGCGGCGGTGGCGATTCGCGGCAGAGAATGGTGTCATCAAATTCTGTCGTCGCCTGTAGCGAAATGACGCCAAACGTCATCAGGAGGCGATTTTGAGCTCTGATCCGGCTCGCCAGAGCGCGTCTGACCTGCGGTTCTTTATCAAAGGTGGGGTCGGGGGTTCGATTCCCCCAGGCGGCTCCAAGCAAATGCCAGGTCACGGGCAGTTCCGGTAGGATGGAACGGACCGCGTGGCATCATTGCGGTCAATATCTCATGTGCGATGCGTCTTCCGACTCCCGGAAGGCTTGTGCATGTCCTCAACACCCCGCCCGCGGCCCCGTAAGGACGGTAGCGTCGCCTGGCAGGTTCTGTACTACTCCTACGACGTCGATGGCAAACGTCGCCAATCCTCGGAGACCTTCGACGAGTTCGCCGAGGCCCAATGGTGGGCCGACCTCACCGATAAGGTCGGTGTCGACGAGGCGGTCAAGGTCCTCGAAGCCAAACGTTCGTGCGGCTCGGATGTGATGTTGCTCTCGACGTGGCTGAACCGCTATGTCGACCGGATGACCGGTGTGCAGGAAGACGGTCGACGCAAGTACCGCCGGTACATCTGCAACGACATCGTGCCGTTCTTCGGTGACCGTGCGCCATTGGATGCGGTGAACCAGGACACCGACTCGGCCTGGATCGTGTATCTGGAACAGGACAAGGGCAACGCGCCCAAGACCATCGCGAACAAGCACGGTTTCCTCAGTGCCGCACTGCGGGCGGCAGTCGAGCAGAGGCCGGTGCCCCTACTGGCGTTCAACCCCTGTGCAGGGGCACGACTGCCACGCCACGACGCGGCCGAGATCGACATCTTCGAGAACGGCGAATGGGAACTGTTCGAGCATCTGTTGCTCGAGCGCTGGCGTCCCCAAGCGGAGTTCGGGCTGGTGTCGATGGCCCGGCCCAGCGAAGTCGGCGCACTCTTGGTCGGCGACGTGGATCCCGAGACCGGCGCCGTGCGGATCAACAAGGCATGGAAGGACGACGGCAGCCGCCTCAAGCTCGGCAAACCGAAGTCCAAGCGTGGAATCCGTACGGTCAATATCCCGTTCGAGACATTGGCACGACTGGATCTGGACCGGTCCGCCGACAGTCTGCTGTTCCACACCGGTGAGCGAACACCAGTCACCGCCTCGCAGTTCTACAAGAACGCCTGGCAGCCCGCGATGCGTCGCCTGGACGGTCTGGTGCGTGGCGACCTGACCCTGTTCACGAAGAAGGCACTGTGGCGCGGGCTGCCCGCCGAGGAACTACTCGAGACCTACGGTGCGGCGATCAAGCGGATGAGCGGTAAACGGCTGAGCCCCTACACCCTGCGCCACACCGGGATCTCCTGGAAGCTCCAGGACGGGGTACCACTGTTCGTCGTCTCGCGCGACGCCGGACATGAGTCGGTCACCACCACCGACCGCCGCTACGGGCACAACGACCGCGAGGCCAGTCGATCCGCTGCGCAGGTCATCGCCAGCAGACTGCCCCGAGTGCGGGTCAGCATGCTCGCCCTGGCCGCCTGACCGGCCTCCAATCGCCCTGTCGAACGAGATCTATTTCATTCCATTTCATTCCGTACCGGTGAAATGGAATGAGATAGATCGGATTGGATCGGAACCCCATGCTCAACGCTGTGACAACGGCACCCGCCTCGTCCTCGGGTCGGTGCCAGTTCCCGGGCTGTGGCAGCCTTCTTCCTGCCCGAGTTCCCGGCCAGCGCGGCGCACCTCGCCGTTACTGCGACAACCCTTCCCATACCGCGCAAAAGGCGATGCGGTTGGTCCGCGACGTCGACGAACCACTACAGCCGTCCTCGCGGCCGGTCACCGACGGTGCCCTCGCACTGGCCGCGCTCCTGGACCGGTACACCCAGCTACGTGGCGAACTCGCCACCGTCGCTGGCGATGTCGGCGACCTGTTCGCACGACTCACCGACCCTGCCGCTGTCGATCGCGAGATCACCGAAATCCAACGCCAAGCCGACCGTCGCGTCGCCGTCGCCGAGCAAGCACAAGCCGATGCCGAGCAAGCATCCCAGCAGATGGCACGGCGTCTCGAACGAGCCCTCGAGGTCGAAGGACTGGCGTTGGCCACCGCGCGCGAGGCCCGAGCGACCGCACGAGAAGCACGCCACCGTGTCGCCGACGCCGAGAAGCAAGCGGCCGTACGCGTTAGGGCGGCCCAGCGTGAGTGGGACCGCGTATGCGACGAAGCTGCGGCCACTGCGACCGAAATGCGCGAAATCGCCGACACGGCACGCATCGCCCAGGCACGGGCCGAAGGCGAACGCGATGTGGTGCGCGCCGAACACCGTGCCCTCGTCGTGGAGAACACACAACTCCGTGCACTGCTCGATACCGAACGCACCGAACATCGACAACAAATCGAACGGCGCGACATTGAATACGCCCGAGCGATCACCGCAGCACACGCGCTGGCGAACCACACAGCAAGGGAACATCGGGAACAACTCACCGATGTCATCCACCAGTGCGCCGGATACGCGGTCGCCGGACACGTCCCGACGGTGAGTGGTGGTTCCGACTGCGACATGTGCCCGTCGCCTCCGTAGACTCCGGACGCCGTTGTTCCTCGAAGGAGCGCACGACTCCCTCGAGGAACCGGCGGTGTTCACTGTCATCGGGTTTGACTCGGGAATGATCACGGTCGGCCGTCGCGGATCGGTGCCGAAAACTATCCGTTTCAATATATTCGTGCGTACAGATGAACGTGATTGGTGAGCCCGGCCCGGCGAAGACGACCGACGGTGCCTCGACGCCACTATGCCACCCAGTGGCAGGTCATCGACCAACCCCGGTATAGAGGCTCAGGGCTCTGGTCGACCGATGGCGGGTTCGGAAATAATCGAGTGCGTGCACCAGAGCAAGTCAGTCGAACGGGAGCAGCAGGGCCTTTCCGGGCGGACCGGCAGATTCCGGTTCTGGTTCGCCGATCAGCGGTGGGAATGGTCCGATGAGGTCGCTGTCCTGCACGGCTACACGCCCGGCGAGGTCGAGCCGACCACCGAATTACTGCTGGCCCACAAGCATTCCGACGACCGCGATGAGGTCGCCGACACGCTGAGGACCGTCATCACGACCGGGCTGCCGTTCTCGAGCCGTCACCGCATCATCGATACCACCGGCGGTGTGCGTCACGTCCTGGTCGTGGGCGATCAGCTCAAGGACTCCGACGGCACGGTGGTCGGCACCGCCGGTTTCTACATCGATGTCACCGAGACCCTCGCCGCCGATCGACGCGAAGCCATCGACGAACAGTTGCCGGAGATCGTCGCTGCCCGTGAGGTGATCGACCTGGCCAAGGGCGTATTGATGGCCATCTACGGCATCAACGCCGATCAGGCATTCCAGGTGTTGCGTTGGCGCTCACAGGAAACCAACACCAAACTGCGGGTCCTGGCCGAGAAGATCATCGCCGACATGCGCACCTTCGGCGGTGCCGACACCCACACCCGCACCCGACTGGACCATCTGCTGCTCACCGCCCACGAACAACTCTGAATGCCACCGACACTTCCCGGGTTGATTCGCCGAGTGCGGGCAGGAGCGGGGGATGACGGACAACACAGCACCTCACGAACTTCCGCTCGATCCTGCCGTGATCGCCGCGGGATGATTCGTCGGACGCAGAGGGGCCTGTGCACTCGGGCCACAGGCCCTTCTGGGTTTCGGCGTCGCTACACGTCAGGAAGGTCCGGCGCAGATGACGAGCGCGTACTTGCCGGTGGCGGTCTTCTCATCGACGATCTGCCCGTCCACAGCGATGCGGCAGGTGACCGAGGTTCCTTCGGTTTGTGCACTCACGCCGAGGATGACGTAGGTCGAGTTGTTGACGAACTTCTTCGTCCATGGCGCCGTAGCGGGTGCTTGTTGCTGCATCGCGGAGTTGCCATCGACATAGGTCACCGACGGCAGGGTAGGGGTGTCGGAGATGATCTCGTAGACAACGCTGACGCCAGCGCCAGCTGGCTGCGGTGCGGTCAATGGCGGGAGCGGACCAGTACCCGCTTCCGTGGTGGGAGTGGTGGAGGGGCGATCATCCAGGGATGCCGTGGCGTGGGCTCCCTTTTCTTGCTCGGCGCTGCTGTCGTTCGCGGCGCATCCGCCGACCGCGAGTAGTACGACTGCGCACAGCGCCGAAGTCCAGCGTGCGCGGGCGGTCTACAGCGCACGGCGCGCATGCGGATTTTGCGGGTTGGTCATGGGAAGGGTTTTCCTTTCGGAAAGGATGACTCGGGCGCGAATCGCATCTCGCGGCGCTGGCGATGGACCCGGTACGCGCTGACGTGGGAGTCAGCGGGGGTCTGCGATCGCGCAACCCTCAAGTATGGCATTCTTCTCGTCGACGGGGCGGATTTCGCGCGGTGTCGTGGAGAAATATCGTGCGGCTGTGGGTCATTCCGCCAGGGGCCGCACCGCTCCCGCTATCCACATGGTCGGCGTATGCGGGTGGATAGTGTCGGGCGGCGGGACCGACTGTGGAGCAATCTGTGGATTCCTCGAGGAGTCCACAGGGATTCCTCGAGGAATCCACATGCGCAACTTCGCTTTTCGCCCGGTCAGGGCATGTGTGTGAACAACACTGTGGATAACGCGGAGTTCGACGGGGGATTGCTGTGCATAACTCGGGGACACCTTGGGGAGGAATCGGTGTATTACCGGTGGATTGCTCGAGGACTACTCGGCCTGGCAACGACAGACCGCCAGCTCAGGACTGTGTGTGCTGTTGATAGTCGGACGCTCGGGCCGGTGAGCAAGCCCGTTCGGGGTTGGAGTGGGTGGCGGTGGGACCTGGATCAGGGGAGGTCCCGGTTTCGGATGATATTGGGGAGTGATTGTGGTCGTCGTTCTTGCTTGCCCGTCGTGGTGTGTCGTGCACCGTGGTCCCGATCCGGACGAGCCAGGACACGGGGGCGCGCATTACGGGCACGAGTTGTCGGTTCCGATCGAGGAGATCGTCGAGGTCGGTGTCGAGGTGCGAATTTTCGTGCAAATGAATGCGCACGACATGGACGGGCAACGTCACACCGTGATCGATCTGGTCGATCCACACGGATACAACGCCGAACTGACAGTCGCCGAGGCTCGGGCAGTGGCGGATATTCTCGTCCGGGGCGCGGACCTGTGGTCGGTGACGCCATTGACCGCCGGTGTGTGTCCGCCATGGTGTGTCTCGCATACCAGCCCCGATGTGGTGGACATCGATGACGCGATCATTCACCGCAGCGAACCGATGACGGTCGTAGCGTCGGGCCCGACCTTGTCGGGATTCCCGATCGAAGTCGAGATGTGCGTCCTCGACCGTGAGGATGGGCGGGAGCTGGATCTGGTGGTGTCGCTGGGTGGCACCCGGACAGGTGTCACCTCCGCGGAAGCGTGCAAAATCGCGGCACACCTACTCTCGGCCGCTGATCTCGTAGCGACAGATCGGGTATGACCACAGACTGGCCGCAGAACACCGGTTCGCGGCGCCCGTGCTGTTCGACAGATGGCGGTGCGGATCAGTAGTGGTCCTCGCCGCCACCGGGCGGTATGTACTGCTCGCCCTCGGCCGCTGCCTCGAGTACGTCGAGGATGCGCGCGAGGACGACCCGGGCGGGTTCGCCGCGTTGATAGCGGACCGTCGGAAGGTCCAGGATCCGCAGCACCGTGTCGGTATCGTCGATCGAGGGTGGCGGGGTAAGGCGTGCCGCGACGGCGCGGTGGACCTCGTGGTCATTCTCGATCGCGTCGATCACGGCCACTAGCAGTGCCCGCTGCCGGTGCGACATCAGCGAGTCATCATCCATACCTCGATTATCCCGACATCAGAGTCGGCCGTGACTCGCGTTCGCGGCTATCCGCTCCAGCCGTCACTCGACCCGGACAACTGTCATCGCGACCACGCGTTGGGCCGCGGCAAGTGCGGATTGATCAATCAGGTGTCCCATCGCCAGTGCTCCCGCCCGCACACAACTGGTCAGCTCAGTCCGGCAACCGACGCGCGATTGTGGCGAGGCGGCCCGATATCCTTTCGTCTCACACGTCGAACAGGGTCGCCACGCCCCAGGTCGCGAACATACCGTGCGCGGCATTGCGGCATTGCTGCGTCGGCACCCGCCGTGACCAGCGATGTCAGCGATTGATGCGACAGCGGCGAGTACACGCCGTACGTTCAAGGTGCAGGAAGTTCTTGGGAAGGGGATCCGAAGATGCGTGTTGATATCGAGTTCTCAAGTGGGGCAACGATACTTCGGGGGTGGCTGTACCGACCGGAGGATGTGTCGGGACCGGTGCCTCTGGTAGTGATGACCCATGGTTTCGCCGGAGTCAAGGAGTGGGTGGCCCCGTTCGCCGAAGTATTCAGTAAGGCCGGTCTGGCATGTCTGGTCTACGACCATCCGGGATTCGGCACCTCCGAGGGGGAACCGCGTTTCGAGGTCGACCCGCCCGCGCAGATCGAGGGCTATCGCGACGCGATCACCTTCGCCCAGACCCTGGACGGTATCGATCCGACCCGCATCGGTGTCTGGGGTACGAGCTTTTCCGGTGGTCATGTCTTGGTGGTCGCGGCGACCGATCGGCGGGTACGCGCGGTGGTCTCTCAGGTGCCGACCACCAACGGGTGGGCCAACTTCCGCAGCCTGGTCCCCAGCGTCGTCCATCCCTTGATGCACGCGGCCATCGCCGCGGATCGCCAAGCGTGCGCGGCAGGGAAACCGCCGTTGACGATCAAAGCGGCGTCGGATGATCCGACCGACATGGTCGCCATGCCCGGCCTCGAGGCGTACGAGTGGTTGATGGCCAACGGGCCACAGGTGCCGACCTGGCGCAACGAGGTCACCGTGTCCAGCATCGACAAATTCCAGAGCTACGCGCCGGAATCGTTCGTGCGCCGGGTCTCTCCGACACCGCTGCTGATGATCGTCGCCGACCAGGACACCTTGGCACCCGCCGAAATCGCATTGGCGAGCTACGCCGAAGCGCTGGAACCCAAACAACTGGAACTGATTTCGGGCCCGCACTTCGCGGTGTACGAAGACAAGTTCGAGCAAGCCTCCAGCACCGCACGCGACTTCCTGGTCGCCGTACTGACCGCATAGGGCACCGGACTGCCGTACTGCCGGATCCGACGTACCCAAGGTTGTGGACGGACCGGGCGATTACGGTTGGTGGTTTCGCGGCGGTGTGCGGCGGCGTTGTGCCGTACGCCGCCGTGGTGGTCGTGTGGAATCCGAAGGCGTCGCTGCGGGTGCTGATCGGCGTCGGCCTACCGAAGTGATTGGTCGGCGGGTGAGTTCCAGCGCGGCCTCGATGTCATCAGCGGTTAGGAACCGGGTTCGACCGGCTCGAAGGCCGGGCGAGCGGCCAGCCTTCGGCTCTTCTTCGTATCAGCGGCGGGATTTGTGCAGTGCATGGGCACCATCGGAGATCGAGTAGGTGGCCTCGGGCAACTTGGATGCGGCCGAACCGGAGGAGGGGGACGAATCCATTGAGCCTGTGGTCATCGCTGTCTATCCTCTGCCGCGGTGCGGCAGCCGCCTCTCGGGCGACGGCCGCACCCTCCACGCCGCCGGTGGCCGAGCGCCGATAGTCCTCGCAGTCTGAGTACCGAGACCAATCGATACACTTCCTCGATTACGTACGGATCCGACTCCGGTTGTCGAATTCTGATATCTCCTGTTGTGCGAGCAAATTCGATCCATTGGGAGAACGAAGGGAGGCTGGCGACGCCATTGTCCCGATGTGGCGAGGCATCGCGATCGAAACTGCGGGTTTGCTGGACATTGGGTGCGGCTAGCTGAAGCAATGACCAAGTTCGCGGTTGGTCACATATTTCGTGTCCCCGATCGCGCTTCCTCACATGGTTAGCGAGAGTTGAATGGTGGGCCGGAGTACGGTTTTGCTATCGCTGTGACCAAATGCACAGTCGATGATTCGTCCATCGGGGCGATGCTCAGCCGATAGGAGGTCAGTGTGCCGCTGGTGGGATCGCGCTGGTGCAGTAGATCGTCGGTGTCGCGACCGTAGTTGACGTCGATACTGGCGGCCCATAGTCGGCGATAGTCGGGGTGGGACTGAAGATGTGCGATGAGGTCACGGGCCTGGGCGGAGTGGCGGAACAGCCCCAACATCGCCTTGTCGTAGGCGACGTTGTGGGCGGCCTCGCGTTCCCATTGCACGAAAACCTCTTTCGCGACGGCGCTGAAGATCCACCGTGCGATCGAGTGGGTTTCCTCGATCCCGGGCAGTGCCGCGAGCCAGGTCTCGTTGCAAGCCAATATGTTCCAAAACGGATCGACATACGCCGCAAGTGTGCGTCGTTCTTGCAGGTCGTCGAGGTGTTGCATCCAGTCGTCGTGGCCGCGCACCTGCTGGCACAGCTTGTCCGATGTCGGGAGAAGCAGTGCCGGAGCACGGAGTTCGTGCAGATGCCGCGTGAGCAGCGCTCCGACCTTGTATCCCTCGAGCATCTTGGAAATCGTCTCGAGTTTCGGTTTCTTGGCGTCGGACTCGATCGAGAACAGATACCCCGAGCTGATGCCGTGCAGATTGGCCGCAGTATGGCGAGTATGGTCCTGATCTTCCCTGATCAGGCGGAGCGTGGTACCGAACGTCGGGATCCCCGGCGTCGGTACGAGTTTGGGATTCCGGCGCATGCCGGGGTCCCCCTTCCCATGGGTCTTCCCCTGACGGGTCAAACGAAGATACGAAAAGGTGTGCTTAACAAAAAATAATGGGGATGAAGGGGGAAGGCGTGGATGAGATGAGTGTAGATGGTGAGG
>NZ_JAFMPL010000168.1:0-10031 GCF_019038455.1 Nocardia noduli | reverse complement strand
AGGACCGCGACCTCGGCCGCGTCCCCACCGCCGGCACAACTGAAGACTGAAACCATCAACCCGACCGACCAAAAGGGGGTCAGAATTCCGGTGCCGAGAAGTGTCCAGGATTGGCGTTCCGTTGACAAACTGCCCATTCTGCCGATATCCATGCAGGTCAAGAAGTGTCCCTCCCGCGCACGCGGGGGTCGTCCCCAAGTTCGGTCTGTCGGGAATCTCTTCGAATTGTCCCTCCCGCGCACGCGGGGGTCGTCCCCTGCGCGAGCTGCGCGACACCTGGATCCCGGCGTCCCTCCCGCGCACGCGGGGGTCGTCCCACCCGAACCAGTCAAAGCCGGGACCTGCGCTAGTCCCTCCCGCGCACGCGGGGGTCGTCCCGGCCCCATCACCTGGTAGGCGGATTGGGCGCCGTCCCTCCCGCGCACGGCGGGGGTCGTCCCTACGCGCTCCGATGCGCCTGCTGGGGCAGGCAGTCCCTCCCCGCGCACGGCGGGGGTCGTCCCATGTACACGGGCCGCTGGTGGGTCATTGTGGGGCCCCTCCCGCGCACGCGGGGGTCGTCCCAAGGGCTTCGTCGCCTACGCGCCAATGAGCGTGTCTCTACCGCGCAGGCGGGGGTCATCCGGACGCTGACGATGCGTTCAACAAAATGGTCGGGTTCTTCCGCGCATGCGGGGGTCACCCACCACCGCGTATCGACCATTGCTTTCGGTACCGTCCCTCCCGCGCGAGCGGGGTCGTCCCGCGCGCTACACCGCCCCCGCCATTGCGACGCAATCCGTCCCGCGCACGCAGGGGTTGTCCGATTGCGATGGTCGGCATCGACGACGATGTTTCGGTGTTGTGTCGGTAGGCGGTTGTACTGTGCCGACGTATCTGTCGGATTGCCGGTGCCGCGCATCCATATTCGCCGACTGGCGCATTGCGTTGACTTCTGTGGACGGAAAGCGCACGAAACGACCCGTCACCAACACAACGAAACTAAATGAAAACTGCCCATTCTACGGACATCCATGCAGGTCAAGAAAGTCCCTCCCGCGCACGCGGGGGCCATCCGTCGGGCCCGTTGGCGCCGATCGCCTTGCCGTTGTCCCTCCCGCGCACAGCGGGGGTCGTCCGATCTCTTCTCCGTCCGAGGCCGTGCGAACCTGGTCCCTCCCGCGCACGCGGGAGTCATCCCGCGGGCATCGAGATCGTCATGAAGAATGCCCCGTCCCTCCCGCGCACGCGGGGGTCGTCCCGGCAAGAACGGCGGGCTTGAGGTCGTCGAACTGTCTCTCCTGCGTACGCGGGAGTCGTCCCAACGCGACCTGGGCGAGCATCACCGGGGCATAGTCTCTCCCGTGTACGCGGGGGTCGCCCCGTGTGAAAGGGCAAGTCATGACCACTACCGCGGTCCCTCCCGCGTACGCGGGGGCCTTCCCCACAACAGCTACAAAGTGGACGTTCACGAGGCGTCCCTCCCGCGCACGCGCGGGGGTCGTCCCATCGACACCGCGAGGATGGCGATCCAGGCCGGGTCCCTCCCGCGCACGCGAGGGTGGTCCTATCGTCGCGGCATGGTTGAGGCAGATGCCTTGTCTCCCCTCGTCCGTGGCGGTCGCCCCTTCTGGCGCCGGGCGCACAAGGCCCACACCGCGTCTTTCCCGCGCACGCGGGCGTCATCCCCTGGACAAGAAGGCCGGAAACGAAACTCGCGACGTCCTCCTGCGCACGCGGGGGTCGCCCCGAAGTCACCGGAACCGGCTAAACCGTGGGCGGTGCCCCTCCCGCGTATGCGGGAGTCGTCCCGATATCGATGGCTATGTCGACCGGGCCCTCCGGGCGCGCGTCGTATATCGGCGATTGTCGGCATTCAGCACCGTATTGGGTGTTGTGTCGGTGGGCGGTTGTACTGTGCGGCGCATTGTTTCGGCTCGACGAAATCAAAGGGATGGGATGAATGACTGATCCGCGCGCGTTGGTAGAGATGATCCGGGTCGCTGTGGGGGATTCGTCTGTTGCGGCTGTGGCGATCGAGCATGACCTAGAACCCATCGATGGTGTGGGTGCTGCGGTCGCTCCGCCGACGTATCCGTCGGATTCTGGTGCCGCGCATCCATATTCGAAGACCGGCACGTTGCCGTTGGCTTCTGAGGGTGGGTGGCTCACCGGCGTGGTGACCGGGGAGGGTGGGCGTGCGGTGTCGGCACCGTTGGTGATCCTCGATGACGTGCAGGCGCAGTCCGCGCGGGCGAGTCAGACGTTGTGGGAGCATCGCGTCGAGTTGGGTGGGCTGCCCGGGTTCGTGCTGGGTAACGATGACGAGAGTCGTCGCGCCACAGGCGCGAACACTGTCGAGGCGCTGATCGATGACGTGTCGTTGTCGTCGTGGACGGCGTCGCATCGCCACGCCGATTCATGGATCCAGACGGCCGCGGTGAAGCCCGGGGGTGAACCGGTGTGGAAGTCGAACGATAACGGATTGGCCGAGTTGCTGACCGGGATCAACAGCACCGTCGATGCCACCTCGGCGTTCACTTACGCGCCGAATTCGCTGTTGTACGGGTACTGGCTTTCCAGTGGTGTGGCGCGGATGCACCGCCAAGCACGCGCCTACCGCACCCGCGTCATCGGCTACGGTGCCGAACCGGTGCACAGCGGTGCGACCAAGGTCGATCCATTGCCGATCTCCAAAACCTCCGTCGTGGATCGGGCCGCGTTCGGGGTTGGTGCCGCCAAATCGAATGGCAAGCGAGGTAAGGACGAACGGACCGACAAGCCCTCCAACCTCGGGTTCGGCCCGAATCCCGGAAGCATCGGCGTCCACGGCTACGGGTGTGAGCGCATCGCTGCCCGCGGCGCGATCTCGCTGTCGCTGCTGCGCGGGATCAAGTACGGCGGCGACCCTGCGAAGCAGTCCGCGGCCGCGACCGCGTTGACGGTGCTGGGGTTGGCGGGGGACGCTTTGTTGCGGCGTCGGACGTTCCTGCGTTCCGGGTGTGACCTGGTGTCTGTGGCCAGCCGCTACGGGTTGCGTCGACACGGCCGCACTGTGCCGGAGGTGTTGCCGATCGATATCGCCGCCGATGCCTCGTGGTGGGGGCAAGCGCTCGGTGCCGCGCTCGAGGATTGTCGGTCGGCGGGGTTGGAATTCGCTGAGCCTGTGCGGCTGTATCTGTCTGCGCCGCAACGCAAACTCCTGGTCGAGGGAGCGACGGCGTTGAGCACGGGAGCGCCGGTGGAGGACGGTTCTCAGTGATCCGGATTCGTCTGTTCAACCCGGGCTTGTTGTGGACAGCGGCACACAAGAATCCTCGTGGGGTCGAGGTGCAGTGGCCGCCGTCGCCGTGGACTGTGCTGTCCTCGCTGGTGGCCGGTGCGCATACGTTGGCGGATCCGGGCCCGGCTCGCGACGCGATTCAACGCTTGGCGGCGGCTCCTGATCCGGATATGTGGCTTCCGGAAGTGCATCGGCATCGGGTCCGGGAGGTGTTCGTCGGCAAGACAGGCCCGCAGGGCGCGGAGAAGCATTGGGAGTTGTTGGATGGTTCCCGTGCTGTGGCCGGATTGACCGATCATCGGACCAAACACAAATGGTTGACCACGAGCGCTGAATGGGCTGATCCCTGCGCTTTTCTGGATTTTCCGGTCGTGTTGGACGCCGATCAGATTTCGGCTCTCGCCACGGCCGCGTTGGCGACGCCGTATGTGGGGCGGGCCACCGATTGCCTCATGGTCGGCGTACTCACCCGCGACGGTGAGGGTTGGGTGGACCACACCAGCGCCGACGGCCGCGCGGATCCCGACCTCACCGAGCCGGGTGCCGCGCATGAATGGTGGCAGCCTACGGATCGGCCCGGCCCGGTCCGTGCTGCCACACCTGATCTGTTGCAGGTGCTCGACCTGTGTCACGACCGCCGCCACCGCTACGGGCTGCCGGGATTGCCGGACCATGTCAAGGGTCGTGCGGTGACCTATGTGCGGCGCGATCCGGCCGGTGCGGTTGAGGTGGCGCGGGTCGTGCTTCTGTTGGTGAAGGGCCGTACCCAGCGGGAGGTGATGTCGGCGCTGGCGGGTTCGCCTCTGTTGCTGGGTGGGGAGAAGCCGTGGGCGGTGTCGTTCGAGGGCCGCGAAGACGCCACCGCGGCGGCCGGGTCGGCGCCCGAGTTGTTTCGTGACGGGCAGCCGCATACCCGCCATGTCGATCGCTACTACGGTGCCCCTGCGTGTTCCTGGAGTTCGGTGGTGCCGTTGGTGGCTCATCCCGACCGTCGTATCGCCGAGCACGAAATCACAGCGGGCCTGGCTGATCTCGGCGCGAACGGCAGCGTGTCGGTGTTCCGGCCGGGCGGTCCGTGCCCTGAACTGCCGCATCTGACGTTGTGGCGCGCGCGGCTACACCTGGACGAGCCGCATCCCGGACCGCTGCGGTTCGGGCACGGGCAGCAGTACGGGTACGGACGGTTCTGCAAGGACGAGGACGGGCAGCGATGAAAGGATTCCCGACGTTCGCGCAGTTCCACGAAGGCTTGTACGGCGTCGAACCGTTTCCGTGGCAGCAAGCACTGGCCGATCGGGTGGCCACCGAAGGGTGGCCGGACACGATCGATATCCCCACCGGACTCGGTAAGACCCGCACCATCGTCATCGCGGTATGGCACCTGGCCGCCCAGATCGCGCACGGCGGGACACGGACCGCGCCGCTGCGGGTCCTGCACGTCGTGGACCGCACCACCATCGTCGACCAGACCCACCAGGACCTCCAGATCCTGCACGACGCGCTCCACCACGGCAGCGACGACTCCGTCGCGGCGGTGGCGGCGGTGTTGGGTGAGAGGTTCGGTACACCGTTGGTGATCGCCAAGATCCACGGCGGCGCGGCCGACGACGGGGAATGGATCGCGGTGGACAAGCCCACCGTCGTCACCATGACCGCGCATCAAGCCGTGTCACGCGCCTTGTTCCGTGGCTTCGGTGTCTCGCCCGCCATGGCACCGGTCCACGCCGCACTCCTCGGGGTAGATTCGCTGATCCTGCTCGACGAACCACATCTTTCGGTGGCTGCGCTCTCGACCCTGCGTGCAATGAAGGACCACCAGCGGCCCCACCAGCTGGGGGTGCCGACCGGCATGGCCGTGCAGATCGGTGCCACCGTTCCACCGATCGAGGGCGGCACGGTGCATCGCATCACCGACGCCGACCGATCACACTCTATGGCCGCCACAAGGCTCGCTGCACCGAAGACCCTGGCCCTGCACGCGTGTGGTGGGACGGACAAGGCCACCATCGACGCCCTCGTCCGGGCGGCCCGCACCGGACTGGCCGATGTCGAGGGGCCGGTCGCGGTGGTCGTGAACACCGTCGACGCGGCCCGCCGGGTCCACGCCACGCTCACCGGCGGGCGTAATCCCGCTGTGGAGGGGCAGGATTCGTTGCTGGTGACCTCTCGGATCCGTAAACACGAACGAGCGCGCCACGACGGACGGCTCACCGGCGCGGTCATGCCGCGGCTGTTGGTGGCCACGCAGACGGTCGAGGCGGGTATCGACTTCTCCGTGCAGGTACTGATCACCGAGATCTGCGACTGGCAAGCATTGACCCAGCGGCTCGGACGTCTGAGTCGGCGCGGCGAATTCGACACGGCCACAGCGCATGTGGTGGTGCCCGACACTGTCCGGCCCGGCACCAAAGCGGTCTACGGGGACGAACCCGCCACCGCGCTCGCCGCGCTGCTGGCCGGCCTCGGCGACGGGGCTGATCTGTCTCCCCGCTCGCTCGCCGATATCGCGACCGAGCAGGGGCCCGCTGTTCGGGAAGCGACGCGGCCCGCGCCGCCGGTGCCGACACTCATTCGTGAACTACTGCCCACGATCGCGCATTCGCGCCCGGTTCCGGCGGCCGATCTCGCGGTGCAGCGCTACATCACCGGTATCCCCGACAGCGAACGGGTCACCGACGTGACGGTGTTGTGGCGCCACAGCCTCGCCCCGGAACTCGCCCGCCGGATGCCACCACTGCCCGAGGAGACCGTCACCGTGCCGTTGGCTGCGGTGAACGCGCTCATCGCCGACCGGATCCCTCGCGGGAAATCCCGAGAGCCGGTGATCGCCGACGACGGAGAATCCGCCCTCGACACCACCGCCTCCACCTGGTTCGTCCGCCGACCCCAGCCACCGCCGGTGCTGGTGTTCGACGGCCAGACGTGGGTCGGGGCGTACTCGCCTCGCGACATCGCTCCCGGGGTCACGGTCCTGTTGCCCGCCGGTATGGGCGGCCACGACGAGACCGGGTTCCATCCCAGCTCCACCACCCCTGTGTCGGATCTGTCGGCGATATTGCGATGGCAATCGGGGCGGTGGTGGCACGCCGACCGCGACAGTCTGCCCACCCTCGGAATCGATCTACGCGGAATCGACCTGGACCTACTGGCCGGGCTCGGCGACCGGGACCCCGACGAGATCGATGAACTCCTGCCCCAACTCCTGCCCGAGCACCGACTGGGGCCGGTGCAGTACGGGCAGCTCACCGACACCGGAGTGTGGCTACGCGCACCGGTGGAACAGCGCGACGAGCACCTCGTCCCCCTGGACGAGCATGCCGCCCAAGTCGCCACCGAAACCGACACCGCCGCAACACGAGTCGGGCTGGCGTCCGAGACCACCGAACTGCTGGTCAAAGCCGCCTACCACCATGACGACGGCAAACTCGACGCGGCGTTCCAAGCCGCGCTGGGTGCTGTACTCGGTGGTCCACCGTTGGCGAAACTGGCCCCCGGAGCCACCTTCCGGAAAAATCTGATCCCGGCGGGCTGGCGGCACGAGTCCGCTTCCCTGGCCCGCAACCCTGAGGAAGCGCATCCGCTGGTCCGGCATGTGATCGCCGCTCACCACGGCTGGGCACGGCCCCTGCTGCCCGCCGCCGATGGCCACGATCAGGCACTCCCGACCGCTGATACTTTTGCCCGACTCAACCACCGGTACGGCGTCTGGGGTCTGGCGTGGTTGGAGACCGTGATGCGGCTGGCCGATCACCGCGCCAGCCGCGACCCCGAAAACGGTCACGTACCACCCGAACACGTCCACACACCCGCCGCGCGCCGTGCCGAGATCGTCAACGATCGTGTGCCCGTCGAACTGAGCGGGATACCGGTCGAATCCCTGCTGGACTGGTGGGCCACCGCCGGAGCTTTGGCCGCTGCCACCGACCTCGACCCGCACGCGGCCATCACGTACACCCGCGGCCTCACCGGTCCTGTCGCGACAATCCACACCACAACCACCCTCGATGACATCGCCACCCAGATCGCCACGATCGCAGGCGAACTCGGTGACCATCACCGCAGGGTGGCGGTCAAGAACGAAAAACCCGCCGCGGACTGGGTGCGAAACACCGTCGCCGAACTCGACGCCACCGGCCCGGCCCGGCGAATCCTGGCCGCACTGCTCAACGACACCGCCACCCCCGATCCGACGGGCAAAACTCCGCTGCGCACGGTGTGGATCCACAACAACTCGACATTCCTCGGAGCCGTCGTCACCAAGACCCGGCACACCAGCGAGCAGATCGCCGACATCCTCGCCCGCCAGACACCGCAGCAGTACGACGGCGGCCACCACTTCGGCATGACCCCGCAATCGGGCACCACGATGATCATCTCGGGCCTGTCCGAGAAGAACATCCGCTCACCGCTGCACTCGTTGCTGTTCGCCGCGACCGCGCGACTGCCCTCCACCGGAGGGCCACGACCACCCGGACAATCACGCACCGGACGAATGCACCTACCCCTACCCCAGCGGCCGACGAGCTGGAACGAACTCGTCGCTTTGCTACAGACACTCAGCATCGACCAACGACCCTGGCGCCACGCCGGTGTGCAACAGCTCCCCTACCAGCGTATTTCGCTCGACCACGCGAAAAGCCACGCCTGGCAGCCCGCCGAGGAGACACCATGACCAGCACCGACTACCTGATCCGCACCACCCCCCACATCGCCGAGGAAATGGACGCCGACCGCGAAACCGGACACCGCATGACCATGTCCCTGTTCCCCCACACCGCCGACCCCGCGGCCAGGGCGAGCTGGAACGTGCTCTGGACCGTCCTGCCCGGCTCCACCGTCCTGATCCGCACCACCTACACAGAGACGCTGCGGCTGCCCGACTGGGTCAAACAATTCGACCACCGCCCCACGACCGAACGCGCTACCGGTGACCGCGTCGAGTTCACCGTCGAACTCGCCGCCCTGCGCACCCCACGCGTCCACGTCGACCCCGCCATACACGCCCTACTCAAAGCCGGAGCCGACGGCACACCACGCCCGCCCGGGCAAGGGAAAGCTTACCGAGCCAACAAAATCCCCGTGCCCCGCGACGAACTCCACGACTGGGTGGCCACCAAACTCACCCGACATGGCCTGCACCCCGAACACATCGACATCCACTGGTACCGCACCATCCGGCTACCAGCCCACCGCGACTCCCTGCCCATCACCCGAATCCACACCACCGCAACCATCACCGACGCCACCACCTACAACCACACCAAACAACACGCCCACAACATCGGCAAAGGAAAATCCTACGGAACGGGACTCATAACCGAACACAACGAAACCGAATGAAAAACGACCCGACCGCCGACATCCACGCAGGTCAAGAAGTGTCCCTCCCGCGCACGCGGGGGTCGTCCCGGTCCGAGCGCGGCCGGGATCTGCGGCGGGATGTCCCTCCCGCGCACGCGGGGGTCGTACCTGTCCTCGTGCCGGGTCGAACCGCACAGTTCCGTTCCTCCCGCGCACGCGGGGGTCGTCCCCCGTCGGACCACTATGTGAGTACGGTGAGCGGGTCCTTCCCGCGTACGCGGGGGTCGTCCCCTTCGGATGGGTGTGGTCTGAGTACCAACCTGGTCTTTCCCGCGCATGCGGGGGTTATCCCAGGGAGCCTTGTCTTTCGGCACCGTCGGCCGGGTCTTTCCCGCGTACGCAGAAGTCGGCGACGGGCGCGGTGTCCGGGCTGACTGGTTGGCGCCCCTTCGCTCGCTTGGGATCCGCCAGGATGAGTCCAGGGATCGAGTTAACCCACAGCGGTTGTTGTGCGCTGGCACGGCGCAATCGGGCGTGGTCGCTATTGGCGTGACGGCCTGCGATAGCCGCAGCGCTCGATGATCTTCGGCGAACCTTCGTATGGGGGTTGTACAAACAACCTGGCGCTGAACTATGCTCGCCTCGTCTGAATTTGAGGTGTCGAACCACGAAGACCAACCCTGTCGGTCGCGGCGTGATCCCTCCCGATTTCCAGCTGGGATCGAGAGGGGCCCTGATCCCGGCTGCCCCAGGCGGAAGTCGGCCACTCCGCGAACGGAGTGGCCGCAGAGCGGGAGGATATTCGTGGAGGACTCCCACGATTCGGACAGCCGGACCCCTTGGTGGATTCGCTGGAAGAACGCAGTCGTCGATGCTGGTCAGGTCGGTTCGTTCGCACTGACTGTCGTCGGATGCTTGATACCTTCCGAGCAAGCATTCGCAATATTGCGAATTCAGTGAATGACCAGATTATCCCAGCTCAAACCTTCTATAACGCGTTCCAGTAACAGATAGGTGCCGAAAGATGACCGGGTGGTCTGCTGTAAACAAGGCTCAACTGCGAACCGCATTGTGCATTTGCCTGACTCTCAGCTAGATTCGGTCGGGCACCACCCCGTCCGGGCTCCGGAAGGTGTCGAAACATCCCGACTGTGCATGCAGTATCGAGGTGCGCTCAAGCAGTGGCGAAACCTCGGACTCTTGCGGCATAGTCAGCTGCTCGCTTCGTTTGGCCACTGACAACTGAACGAAAGTTTGGACATGCGAAAGCCCTTGCGTAACGGGCACTCCGGCTGCAAAACGCGCGCCCTGCTATGCGTCATGACTACTGTGTCGGCACTCTGGCCTGTCCCCGGTGATTGAGTCCACTTGGTTTTAGAGTCCTGTTTGGCCTGGTGAGGGCTGAGAAGGGACACTGAGGGATATGGCAGGTCGGAAGCGGCATTCCGCGGAGGAGATCGTGCGGAAG
>NZ_JAFMPL010000167.1:0-10432 GCF_019038455.1 Nocardia noduli | reverse complement strand
TCGTCTTCCAATGCCACGATCCTGGTGAGTACACCTGCTGCAGGGGAGGGGATTTCGGTGTCGACCTTGTCGGTGGAGATTTCGAGCAGGGGCTCGTCGAGCTCGACCGTGTCTCCTTCCTGCTTGAGCCATTTGGTTACCGTTCCCTCGGTGACGCTCTCACCAAGGGCTGGCATCTGGACGGAGAAGGCCATGTCCGTTGACTCCTCTGACTGCTCGACGGGGTGTACGACAGTCCGATCTCTCCCGCGGGTGCGCGCCGCCCGGTCGCAGCACCCACCCGCACGCCACCGAACGCTCTGCGTGGCACCGGAGATCGGTATGGTTCATGTTCCAACTTCGATCCTTGCACTCGCCGCCGTCTCACTAGCCACGGGGCCGCTGTGTGAATCCTCATGTGCCGCAACGTCTAGGTTCTGTGTCGAAGTGTGATGCCGACTGACCAGCAGATTCGTTGGAAGTTGTTGGCTGGGTTTGTATATGGGTGAGGTCTCCGGTATTTAGGGTTAGCGACCAAGCAAACCTGAATATAGACGGAGACCTCGTTGGCCAGCGTAGCGTTGCCCGGCGAGCGGATTTGACCGATGCCCAGTGGGCGCGGTTGGAGCCGCTGCTGCAGCGCAACAGGAAGGCGGGCCGTCCACCTCGTTGGACGAAACGGCAACTCATCGACGGGATCCGGTGGCGGACCCGGGTCGGGTGCCCGTCGCGTGATGTTCCGCCCCAGTATGGGTCGTGGTCGGCGGTGTATGGGTTGTTCCGGCGTTGGCAGCGCGGTGGGGTGTGGTTGTTGATCGTGAAATTGTTGCAGGTTATCGCTGACGCGGGCGGGCGGTTCGGGTGGCAGGTGAGCGTGGACTCGACGATCGTGAGTGCCCATCCCCACGCTGCTGGTGCTCGGCGGGAGGGTGGTCGTCAGGTCGAACCGCTCGATCATGGGTTGGGCCGGTCGCGGCGTGGTTGGACCACGAAGTTGCACCTGGCGTGTGATCAGGGCTGCCGGGTTCTGGCGATGCTGATCACCGCCGTGGCAGCGCCGGTGGCCGTCCACCAGCCTTCGATTCGCAGCGCTACCGCGATCGCGACACCGTCGAGCGTGGCAGCCATCTCAAGCAGCATCGAGCGGTTGCCACCCGGTTCGACAAACTCGCCGTCTGCTATCTGGCCACGATCCGTGTCGCCGCTATCAATCAATGGCTACAACAGGGCTGAAGTCTAGCCGAACAGCGACCTCAACCGACTTCGGTACAGGACCTAGCTGAATGTGAGCCAGCCTCAACTGTGAACGCCTGCTTCAGCTGAGGCCGATTCAAGGCATCGCGTGACACAAGACGGCCACCCCGAGGATAGAATTGACTACGCCCGTCTGCGGCGCCAACCAGGAGATGGTCTCGGCGAATCGCGGTCGGGACCGGCCTTTCCAGTACCTCGCTGCACTGCGACCCGAGCCCCCGGATACAGGAGTTCACCCGATGCAGAAGCTGCGGCCCTTCCCGCAGCGTACAACGCCAGCACCGTCACCGATGTGCTTCGAGCGCCGAGCGCCTACGTGAGTGGAGCACTCGTACATTTCGAGCCGGATCGGTTGTGCGCTTTCGGCGTCCCGCGTCAGCAACCGAGCGCAAAAATCGGTGGCGGCCGCAGCCTTGAGGAGCCCGCGCGCGATCACCGTCTAAGTCGCGGTACTCGCAGGCAGCGAGCACCTCGGACTGCGACAGTCCCGCTTCCCTGCGCCGTTGCGCCAGTTCGGTGATAAGCCGTGTGACGAGGCAGATGTGCAAGTCGCGGTTCGCGGTCTGGGCCGATCGAGTGCGGGAGCGCCAACTTGACCGGCGCGGGTGTTGCGCCGGTCGCGCACGGTAGCTGCGGATAAATTAGGCAGGCCGCTCAACGAAATAGGACTCCTGGCTACCGGCCACTGGAGTCCGTCAGAGGGTGAACAGGCTGTTGTCGAGCCCGTCGGTCCGGCGAATCGCTTCCAGGGGATACGGCGTCTGCCTACTCTCGAACGGAGATCGCGGTAGTAGTCGGTCATTACTGGGGCGACCGGTGCGTGGCGGGTGAGGATCGCCGCGATCTGCGACGGAATTCCGGTTGAGGGTTTGCCTCGGGTGCACGCACGAACTCGATGCGCTTCTCCTGCTTGTACCCGCAGACGGCGACGACGAGCCAATGCACCAGGTGGGTGAAGATGTCGGTATGAAACGAGCGACTCGATCGCCGCCGCGCGTCAACTTGAAACCGTTGCAATCCCCCGTCGGACACTCGCGCGTACTTTGCGAGACTGCGCACCGACCTGTGCCCCAACAGCTTCGCCGGGCAGCCGGTGAGCCAGCACCAGTATGCATCCAATGCAGATCGGGTGGCCCTGCTCGATGGCCTGTAATTGCCTCATGCTTGGCAGACATCCGAAGCACCCGCTGCAGCCGGCTCATCGGCGCGACGCAGCTTCCGCGCGATCTCCTCCGTGGAAGGCCGCTTAGGTTCTGCCATGGTTTTCAGTGTCCGTTCCAGCCCTTATGAGGGCCAACAGGACTCTAAGCCCGAGGGGTCTCAATCACCGGGGACAGGCCAGATGTCGTCTTTCGCAACCATTTCGACAGGTTGCTGTATTCTCTCCTTCGATTTCGAAGTCATCGCGGCCCGATGTAGTTCTGGCCACTCGGACCGCGCCGCGGTCAGGCCGACCATCGCGAAAGCGAAGCGTGTGGGTACACGGGGCTCAGGCGCGGAAGTAGCGACCGACCTGCCAGACGTGACAGCGGAACTGCGGTCGCGACAACGACCACTGCACGGGAACACCGCTGGCCATCCCGCTGGCCGCAGACACTTCGCGATCAGCCCCGATCGGAAGGATGAATTGGCTCCATGTCGCGATAGTCGTTGAGCCAGCCTGTTGCTCGATAATCGCCACGGCGAGTAAAAAGCGCTGCGCCGGAGGGGACGGATGGCTGGGAGGCTAGCCTGTCTCGTATTTCACCGCGTCCAGGAGGTATAGGTGCGGCGAGATAGTTGGAACCAGACCAGACGACGAGGGTCGAGGCTGCTGTGCAACTGGCAGTAAAATATCCGTCGGTGTTAGACAGCGTCGCACCCGTGGTTCGATCCCTTAGAAGCATTGCATAGTCGGATTGATTGAGCTGACATCCTTGAGGGCGGCCGGTTTCTACCCAGTCCGGGCTGACGAGGCCACGGCCAGTAGCTGCCACCCACAGATCGGGGACAATATCTTCGGCGTATGCTGGTGTGGCCATCTGTTCGCACATCCACAGCAAGCGACCTGAGCCCCGTGGAGGCTGGAGGCGACGCCAGAGGATGCGTCGGCCCAGGTCGGCGGCCACGATTGCCACCCATGGATGTACTGTCGAAAGGTATCCTTGACAACTCAGCCAGTGAAGATATCGAGGAGCTTCCTCAAGGACTGGTGACATCGTGGAGTAGGGAATTCCAGCGATGATGCGGGCATCACGTCGAAAGGCGCTGGGAGAATTGATGATTGCGAGCATCGCTGCGCGCGCCAAGTCCCCGGGAGTATAGGCAGCCCCGGCGACCTCAAGCGGTTGATGGTTATCGAACTCTGCAGGGTGACGATCGACGATTCCATGCGCCCATTTCAAATGAAGTACTCGTGACTTGAGTGCCTCGCTTACCGCTGCGTTTGAGAGATTTGGGACATGCGCAGCGAGGACATCAATAATTTGCACTTCAGCTTCGTCGGCAGATTCTGGAAAACAGATCGATGAGAGCGCTTTCCGGAGGCCGTGGCAGACGATGGGGGAAACCATCAGTCGACCAGTTACCATGCCAAGCTCAGTCGGGACGAAACGGTCAGTGTCGGCGGATGAGTTATCTCGCTGGAGGAAGTCACTATCGAGAAGAAAATCGACAGCTCGCCGCAAAGGCATCATATCACGACGTCCCTGGTGGTACGAGAGAGTGTGCTTCCACCACCGCTCTGCGTCAAGGATCGAGCGAATGCGGCCTTGGATTGCTTCTGCGAGAACATGTTCGGCCAAACTTGTATGTATCTGTGAGTTTACTCGAAATCCGGCCAACAGTTTGCGTTGCCAGGCTGCACGCTCGGTCTCGTCAACAAGCAAGAATGCCCAGCCGTGACGCTCTCCAGTGCCGACGCGCCCAGCACGCCCGAACATCTGTTGGACGGTGGCCACATCGATCGGTTTCATCGCGACCTCGGTATCTTGTACCACCACAGCGCGTGCTGGCATGTTCACACCAGCAGCGACGGTCGAAGTGGCTACCAGAACATCCAATTCGCGTGCGCGGAAGCCATGCTCGGCCTCCTTTTTGTGTTCCCAGCCCTTGTAGTGAAGGCCTACCCGGGCGGTTTGGCAGATGGAGTAAACGCGGTCTGTATCATCAGGGTCCACATTGAATACGTTTGCGCCTCGGGCCGCCGCGATGATCAAGGCAGTACGTCTGACACTACGTTTACTGCCGCAGAACACGAGGACGCTGCCATCGCCATCTGAGACAGCATCAACGATCGAAGCGGTCAATCTGATCTTCGCGGCCTCGGTCAAACTCCAATCAGAGTGGTTTGCCACCATTGGCAGCTGCCACGTGAGCTGGGTAGGCCGCCAACTGACGCGTACTGTTCGTGCCTGAAGCCATGATGCCAGTTCGTCGGCATTCGAGACCGTGGCGGACAATCCAACGATGCGGATGCGGGAACCATCGTCTCGTACGCGTGCCAAGATTGCTTCGAGGAACGATCCTCGGGAACTGTCACCCAGGAGATGAATCTCATCGACGATCAAGCATCCTACCTCGGCGAGAGCCTCGCGCATGGTCGATGTTCGGCTGAGGGCTTCGAACTTCTCGGTCGTTGTCACCCACAAATCGGCAGCCCGGATTCGCGCGGCGTCGACACGATGCTCGCCGGACAGCCGTTCAACCCGCAACCCCCGATCGCGCCACGTGTCGAGCTCACGGTTTAGCTCCTCGGTGAGCGAGCGTTGCGGCACCAGCCAGGCCGCCTTCTTGCCCTGTTCCAGGACTGTACGCAGGACACCGACCATTCCGATTACGGTCTTACCGGCCCCAGTCGGAGCGACGACGATTAAGTGATCGTTGCTACCGACGATCGCCGGAATTGCCTCGGCCTGTGCCGGATTCATGACTGGATGAGGAAGAAACCGCACCCACTCCGCAGGAATCACTTCGCCGGCCGGCACGCGCAGGGGCGAAGCGGTTTCCGTTTCGGCGTGGTCGTACCACATCAAGTCGAATCCGTCGCGAGCGGCTTCTGCCGCTGTGCCTGTCAAGGGACGCGACGCTCGTGAGACTCGGCCTGAGGTTCCAAGAATCGCCGTCAGCCGTGCATGGGTATTCGTAGCAATTAGTTCCTGCTCCAGGAGGTACCGTACTTCGCGGTAGGGGATTCGTTGCGCAAGAAGCAATTTGCGTAGGTCGCTAAATCGTGCGTCTGTTGGGATCAACACGCGAATATCGGTTCCGGGGGGACAGGTCGGTATGACGGTGTCCGGGTTGGTGATCTTCATCCACATGATCGGTGCCATGGGGTCAGTAGCAACTAGCGAATCATCGTCGATCGGCATCAGCGCGACCATGACCTCCGTAACCGGCCACACTCGGCACGTAGCAAATCAACAACCGAATGTGGCGAACCTTTGTGACGCGGTCACCCTAGCGGATGGCTACGACACCTCGGTGCCTCGGTCATCGAGGTGGCGAGCCCGGGTGCCGTTGCCTCAATCGGCGTTTCAACCAATGCGCAGTCCTGCCAAAGAACTGAACACGACAGGTCTAGCATGTCGGGATGCGGCGTCCTGCAGGCTTCTATTCCTGATGTTTGCGGAGCTAGTGTGTCGCGCCTGAAATCAGGCCAGTATGTATGTAGTCTGTTTTTGTGTCGCATCGTGGGCCTTCTGCTGTCGAGATCGTGTTGTCGGATGTCGAGCGTGCCGAGTTGGTACGTAGGTCGGTTTCGGGGGATCGGCGTGAGGTCGAGCGGGCTCGGATCGTGCTGGCGTGTGCTGAGGGGATGTCGAACGCGGGTGCCGCGCGGGAGTTGGGTCTGACTGCGGGGACGGTGGGGAAATGGCGGCGTAAGTTCGCCGTCGAGGGCTTGGACGGACTCTGTGATCGGGGTCGTGAGGGTCGGCCGAAGGCCGAGCTGGTGTTGAGCGATGCTGAACGGGCGCAATTGGTTTCGTGGGCCAGGCGTGCCAAGACGGCGCAGTATCTGGCGATGCGGGCGAAGATCGTGTTGGCGTGTGCCGAGGGGGTGATGAACAAGCAGGTCGCCGCCGACCTCGGTGTGGACGAGTCGAGCGTGGTCCGGTGGCGGGGCCGCTTCGTCACCGACCGGCTCGATGGTCTGGGTGACGAGCCACGACCGGGTCGGCCGCCCTCGATCCTGCTCGACCAGGTCGAAGACGTGGTCGTCGCGACGCTGGAAACGTTGCCCGGCAAGGACACGCACTGGTCGCGTTCCTCGATGGCCGACCGCAGCGGCCTGTCGAAATCGACCATCGGCAGGATCTGGAAGAAATTCGATCTCAAACCCCATCTACAGGATTCGTTCAAACTCTCCACCGACCCTCTGTTCATCGAGAAAGTGGTCGATGTCGTTGGCCTGTACCATAATCCGCCCGAGAAGGCGATCGTGCTGTGCGTCGACGAGAAGAGCCAGATCCAGGCCCTCGACAGATCACAACCGGTACTGCCGATGACGATGGGCATTCCCGAACGCCGCGCTCACGACTACCTGCGCCACGGCATCACCAGCCTGTTCGCCGCATTCAACATCGCCGACGGCACCGTCATCGGCGAACTCCACCGCCGCCACCGCGCCACCGAGTTCAAGAAATTCCTCATCACCATCGACAAGGCCGTTCCACGCGACCTGGACGTGCACCTGGTCTGCGACAACTACGCCACCCACAACACCGCAGAAATCAAAGCCTGGCTGGCGCGTCATCCCCGCTTCCACGTCCACTTCACCCCGACCGGTTCGAGCTGGATGAACCAGGTCGAACGCTGGTTCGGCCTGCTCACCGACAAACTCATCCGCCGCGGCGTCCACACCTCCGTCAAAGCCCTCGAAGACGACATCACCGCCTGGATCCAAACCTGGAACGACAACCCCCGCCCCTTCCGCTGGACCAAGACCGCCGACGAAATCCTCAAATCCCTCGCCGACTACCTCGCCAAAATCAACCCGACAACCCCAAAACAATAAGATAACTTACTGGCCCTATTTCGGGCGCGACACACTAGTGCCTCGTCCAAGTAGGTTGCCGCTGTAACCGGGTGTCGGGTTGATCGTGGGCTCGTGGTCGGTGATGCTCCCGGTGGAGGTGGTGCCGGGTGGCTCGGAGGCCGGAAGTGTTCGTGCGGGCGGTGTCCCCCGAGGAGGGGCGCCGGTTGCAGAAAATCACCAAGACGAGCAGACAGCCGGTCAGGGTGCGGCGGGCGATCGTGGTGATGGCCTCGGCGCAGCAGCAGCCGGTTCCCGCGATCGCAAGGTTGATGCAGGTCAGCGAAGCGTATGTGCGGCAGGTGATCCACGATTTCAACGAACGGGGGTTCGAGGCGTTGGACCCAAAATGGACACTGTTGGCGAATTCGGGCCGGGGGCAGTGGGGTTGGCATGCTCGGTGTCGGTATTGGTGGGTAGGTGTTGGTTGGAGGTCGGGGTGTCGTTGCGTGCGACCGGCGTGGATGTCGTTCCGGTAGAGACTGTTCGGGTGGCGCGGGCGGTGTTCCCGCAGGGCTGTCCGGCGATTCGGTTGCGTGATGTCTTGGGCCCGGTTTTCGTTGATGCTGAGTTCGCGGGATTGTTTTCTCGTCGTGGGCGTCCGGCGGTGGCGCCGGCATTGCTGGCGTTGGTATCGGTGTTGCAGTTCGCTGAAGGGCTGACCGACCGTCAAGCAGCGCAGGCGGTTCGGGCACGAATCGACTGGAAGTACGCACTGGGGCTGGAGTTGACCGATCCGGGCTTCGACTATTCGGTGCTCAGCGAGTTCCGGTCTCGGCTGATCGAGGGCTGCCTCGAGGATCGTGTGTTCGACGCGATACTCGAGGCGGCACGAGGGGCCGGTTTGCTGCGGGAAGGGGGCCGTCAGAGGACGGACTCGACACACGTCTTGGCCGTGGTACGGGATCTGAATCGGTTGCAGTTCGTCACCGAGGCATTGCGTGCAGCGTTGAATGTGCTGGCTGTGGCAGCGCCGCGGTGGTTGGCCGAAATCGCTGAACCGGAGTGGTTCGACCGCTACAGTGCTCGATCCGAGGACACCAGGTTCCCCAGCCGGTGGGCGGCGCGCGCCGCCCACGCCGATCAGGTCGGTGCCGACGGGATGACCGTGTTGTCCGCGGTAGCGGCCGGGGCCCCGTGGTTGCGTCAGCTGCCGGCGGTGGAGTTGCTGCGCCGGATCTGGGTCCAGCAGTATCACGTCACAGACGGAGCAGTGACTTGGCGAGACAAGAAGGATCTGCCACCCGCGGCGATCCGCTACTGCTCACCGTATGACGATCAAGCGCGCACCGGCACCAAACGCGACGCATCCTGGAACGGCTACAAAGTTCACCTGACCGAGACCTGCGAACCGGATGCACCGCATCTGATCACCCATGTCGCCACCACGGTGGCACCGATTCCGGACATGGAGATGACCGCCGCGATCCACTCGAGATTGGCGCGTCTGGACCTGCTCCCGGCCGAGCACCTCGTCGATGCCGGCTATATCGACGCCGATCTGCTCACCGGCAGCCGAGAACAGCACGGGGTCGAACTACTCGGCCCGGCCAAAGCCCCGACCGGGTGGCAAGCGACCGCCGGTCACGGCTTCGCCCTGTCCGATTTCCTCATCGACTGGGACAACGAGCGGGTCACATGCCCGCAGAACACCCTCTCCAACTCATGGAAGACCGACAACCCGCCCGGCGGCGTCGCGGTCGTGAAAATCCGATTTCCCGCCGCGGCATGTCGAGTCTGTCCTGTCCACGAACAATGCACCCGATCAACCACCGGACGGCGACTCACCATCCGGCACCGAGCCCAGCACCAGGCCCTGCAACATGCTCGCGCCGAGCAACAAACCCGGCAATGGCAGCAGCGCTACCAACATCGCGCGGGCGTGGAAGGCACCATCGCGCAAGGCGTCAGAGTCCACGGCCTACGCCGTTCCCGCTATCGGGGCCTACCCAAAACCAGACTCCAACACCTACTGACCGCCGCCGGGATCAACCTCAACCGACTCAATTCCTGTTGGGAGACAACACCTCTCGCACCCACACGAACGTCACACTTCGCCGCTCTCCGACCGGTCGCTTGACCCGGACACCGAATTCGCCAACAGTGTCCAAAATGGAGCGCGGGCAGGCCGAGGAAGGTCGATCGAGCGACGCGTGAACGCATCGCTTGCATCGCTCGGTGCTGCCCGCGTGATCTGGGATGGCCGTTCTCGACGTGGAGTCTGTCGAAACTGCGAGAAGTGTTGATCACCAACAAGATTGCTGCGATCAGTCGTGAGACGTTGCGTCAGATCCTCAAAGCCGAAGGGGTGTCGTGGCAGGCGGTCAAGACCTGGAAAGCAGGCTCGGACCCGAGTTCACCGCGAAGATGAACCGCGTTCTGGACCTCTACGACCATCGGCCTGCCGACGGGCGCGTGATCTGTGTGGACGAGTTCGGACCACTGAACCTGCAACCCCGTGCTGGTCGTGGCTGGTTCCCGCGTCGACATCCGCGACGGTTGCGCGCGACCTATCGGCGTACCCAGGGGGTGCGGCACCTGCTCTGGACCTGGCCACCGGCAAACTCCACTACCGGATCCGGGATCGCAAGCGGTGGCAGGAGTTCCTGTCGTTGCTCAAGTCGCTGCGCGCGCGGTGGCCCGGTGAACGGCTCTACCTGATCGCCGACAATTTCGGCCCGCACAAACACCCCGAGGTCCGCACCTGGGCCGCGGCCCACAACGTGGAGCTGGTGTACCTGCCGACCTATTCGTCGTGGTTGAACTGGATCGAGTCCGAGTTCGCGGCGCTGCGTTACTTCGCGTTGAACGGCACCGATCACCGCAGCCACGACGAACAAGACGCCGCGATCGGCGCCTACATCCGCTGGTACAACCAGCACGCCCAACCCAAACGCGAGTTCGCCGTCAACTCCAAAATCCGCCAACCTGATTACCGAAGATTGCTTGACGAGGCACTAGTTGTAGACGTACTTGCCGAGACTGCTTTGTAACTCACTCAGAAACGGCCATGTATACAGCTTCGGATTCTTACGCGACACAACAGTCGGACTGAATCCCCTGTAAGTGTTGGTGGTGGCTGGCCTGGGGCTGGCTGGCAGGGTAGGTGCTGGTTTTTCAGACCGGGGTGTGACTCGTGAATCGCCTGGCCCCGTACGGGTGCCTTTCCCGGGAGTTGTCCTTCTC